>JALOMK010000181.1 GCA_025455505.1 Bacteroidales bacterium | reverse complement strand
CGTGGCCGGTAACATACAGGAGTCCGTCAGGGCCCCAGGAACCTCCGGAGGCGCTCATGGGTTTGAGTTCAGCGATTACATTCTGAGGAAGGGTCCAGGCTTCCTTTTCATTCCAGTTTCTGTCGAATCTGACTATGATTGTCGATTCGGTTCCCTTGTTTATCGCTTTCCTGAACTGGTCATAATGTGCGAAGCATACCCACCATGAGCCATTATAAAGATCAGCCCAGGTGCAGGAGCCATAATTATTCCCGAAACTGTGAGATCCGATATGCTTTAAGTCCTCTGCCGAAAAAATTTCGATGGAGCTTGTCATTGGAATGCCGGGGTAATTTGAATGGGCGCACCATATTGTGTCGCTGATGACCACTGCTCCGTCGAGGTGGATGATTCTTCCGGTAGTATCTTTCCACTCAACTATGGATCTGCCTGTGTTCTTGCTGTATTTGGCCAGCCCTGTCGAATTCACAGCGTAAAAATAGTCGTCATCTGCAGCAACACCCTGCCTGGCTTCAGTTGTCTTATATATTTTTATTGTCCTGAATGAGGGATTGTCCTGCTGTGAACAGGACAACACTGATACGGTCATAAGAAAGAGCAGGAGAGAATTTGTGGTTAGCATGGCTGAAATACTTGTATTATCCCGGCTAAGTTAAGCACATTTCCCCGGGGGTTGGCATGATATTAAATGATTGGCGGAAACAGAATTTGTATTACCTGTTCTCTGCGGCAAGTGCTTTAAGGTCTTTCACCAGGACGGCCATTTCGTTGTTGAAGCCTGTTTCAAACACATCCCAGTTGACTTTGTTTTTTGCGAAGGCATCGAGCCTTTTCTTTTCGAAATCAAGTTTTGCCTCGCACTCCTTAACCTTCTTTGCAAGGTCTGACGATGTTTCCTGGTTCTGGCCCTGAAGTTCCGATCGGCATCCGTTTATAAGATCCTGGGTGACCAGTATCTTTTTATCAGCTTCCTTTTTAAACGAATTCCATTCATCTTCAGAAACCGTTTCTCCCGCAGCGACAGCAGATTGAACGTTTTCCGAAAGACCGGTTCCTGAATTCTGAGATGGCATGAGGGGGATTTTATCCGCAGAGGAAGAATCGTCGGATTTTGGAATTTTTGTTATGATGCCAATGGCGATTATTGTTGTAAGGGGAAATACAAGAAGGGCCTTTTTCAAATTGTTGCTTTTTTCGATCGCAATTTGTTTTAACAATCCGTGGTAAAGATTGTTCATTTCCATGGGTCATGCTGTATTCAGGTCTTTTTCAAATTTAAGAAATAAGCTCTTATGAGGCAAGTTTTCTTTAGTTTGTTAAACGGATTTTAATTTACTGATATCCATTTGATTATTGCCTGAGCTATTTCCAGCCTTGATTTTCCGAAAGTGTGATCGTCCTGGAATGCCATAATTGATATTGTTTGCCCCTGATTCTTTTTAAGCTCCCTGTAAAGAGGGAGGGTATGCCTCTCCATCGTCACTCCCGAATCGTCCCATCCGCAAATGAGGAGAATGTTTTTTCCGGCAAGCCTGGCTGCATTATTTTTTGTGTAGAACGCAGGATCAGTTGACTTCAGCCAGTTCTCACCCATCTCCCCTGGCATTTTCCCGGGTTCAAACCGGATTATGCCTGCATCCACGGCTTTCTTCAGGTTCCCATCGAAATTAGCTTTCATCGCAGGGTCACTCATATAATCCTCGAAATACTCCCCCCAGTCGTTCCCGGCTATTGAGATTACAGAGTTTATTTCCCTGTGCTTTATTGCATATGTCATTGCCATTCCCCCGCCGAGTGAGTATCCTGAAAGGAAGATCTTCGAAGTATCGATACCGAATTTTTCAATGTTCCTGGAGTCACGCAGAAACCGGTAAACTGCACTGACATCTGCAAGACAATTCGGGAAACTGAATAATCCCTGGCTGAGGTGAGTTCCGGTGTAATTGAAGGTAAGGGCATTGACTCCTTTTTCTGACACAGCCCTGCCTATTCCAAGTACATCCCACTGGTTGCCCGGAGATCCCTGGAGCAGGATGAGTGTCGGGCGCCGGTCGATGCCGGCGGCCTTATAGAATTTGCCGCTCAGAATTATTCCATCCCTTTCAATATTTATTTCGAGAGGATTCTGGGCTAAAAGAAGGACGCCGGGAAGGATCGATAGTGCAAGCACGCAGAGCCGTCTTATTGAAGTTTTCATGGACATTGAGTGGTTTTTATGTGAGTGGCCAGGGAGTTTGATTTGTTTTGTTCCATAAATGCTTCCCGCTTGCCCGGGGTAGCACCATGTAAGTTATACCGGAAAATCTGCAAAGTCAAGTTTTTTTAGGGAAAGAAACAGCGGGCAGCGAACCAGGGTTTTTTGTCTATTTGGCATACTGCTTGCGGGATATCAGATTAAAAAAGTAGTTTTGCAACTAACCTGAAGGCGACTGATTTGGAAATTAACTAATTAATTGAACATAATATGTGGCGGAAATTATTTGTACCTATTGTCGTAGTTGTAATGATACAGTCCTGTTCTCCTGAAACACAACTCAGAAAAAGCTGGTCTGATCCCTCGCTTGCCGATATGCCGGCAGGATCGTTCAGCAAGGTTTTTGTAATGGTGACTCCGAGGAAGGCAGAGAACAAAAAGGCTGCCGAGGACCAGCTTGTTTCACTCCTGAAAGCAGGGCAGGCAGTGACTTCCTATACCTACCTTACAGCGGCCGATACGTCACAGAAGGAAATTGCCGAAAAGCTTATAAAGGACGGCTTCGACGGCGCCATAACAATGCGGGTGAAGGCAGTCGTACAGACGAAAACAAAATATAACCCTTCCACCACCTTCGACAGTTTTTACTACTATGGCAGTCCGACCGGCTTTGGATACAATTCGGGCTATGTATATTCAACAACGGTTTCAGTCGACAAGAATGTAAAAAATGAAACAGGGAATGTCGTTGTTGACAGCCCGAAGGATTACATAATCGAGACAAACATTTATTCACTTAAGGCCAGGAAGCTCCTGTGGTCGGGTGTAACTGCATCGCTGGGTGCAAAAAAGATTGACCCGGCTCTTACGGGAATTGTGGCTACGATAAAAAAGGAACTTAAGAAAGAGGGTTACCTGAAGGACTGAAAACAGGCTTCCCGATACGCATTCACTTCGTTCATGCTATCGGGACTGCTCACTTCGCTCGCAGCTTCTCGCCCTAACTCCGCAAACAAAAAATCCCGCTGGTGCGGGAGTTTTCTGTTGCTCCGTTAGGGCTCGAACCTAAACTCTTCTGATCCAGAGTCAGACGTGTTGCCAATTACACTACGGAGCAGTTTGGCGGCTGCAAATATAAATAAAATAAGGAAAAACAAAAAGTTTTAAATTCCGGGGATCCCCCTGCGATCAGCCGGTACCGGTCCGGGAACATCATTCCCGCGATTGAAATAGCTCCATGACCTGTTTTAACCGTAATAATCAGATCCGGGGTTCCCAGCCCTTTTCATATTCCCTCGACCAGAATCTTTCTGCATCATGATCGTTGAGGATGTGCCCGCTGGCCGGATCGATTGCAAGGGTCTTCCCGCTTCTCTGGGCTATGTTTCCAAGCTGCACAAGCAGGGTGCTCTTGTGGCCCCCGGCAATGTCGGCATTGAGCTTTGTGCCTTTTCTGATTGCTTCGAGAAAATTGGAAATATGATACGCATCGAGACCGCCTGCGGGATTGCTTGTATTTCGTGAATCAATGACCTGGTCGGGCTTCACTTCCCTTATCACCTTGCCATTAATGTCGAGAACAGTATATGCATTCCCTCCGTCAATCCTCAGCGAACCCTTTTCACCGGTAAAAACAACACCGACGGAACTTCCTTCGATGAGGCGGTTATTGCAGCTGACACCTTCCCATGCAATAGCGGTATTATTATCGAATTCCATAGAGATTACCTGTGTGTCGGGAGTCTCCCAGTCGTCATCATAGGCAAACCTGCCTCCGGACGACGATACCTTTACAGGATAATCGACCCCGAGCCCCCAGCGTGCAAGGTCAACGAAGTGAGTGCCGTTGTTAAGAGCCTCACCCGTACCCCAGTGCCAGAACCAGTGCCAGTTATAATGAATTACATTGTCGCGGTACGGCCTCCGCGGAGCAGGTCCCTGCCATAGATTATAGTCAAGCCAGTGCGGAACAGGGACCTCTTTTCCCCTGCCTATCGGCGGACGGTTGTTGGTGTACCATGTCTTGGCGTAGTATGGCCGGCCGATTATCCCTGAATGAAGTTCCATGATTCCTTCAGCAACTTTCGGGAATGAACGGCGCTGGTTGCCCATCTGCATGACTACACTGTATTTTTCTGCTGCTTTTACAAGAAGCTCACCCTCAGCCGGATTATGGCTGCATGGTTTTTCGAGGTATACATGCTTCCCTGCACTGGCCGCGAGAATAGCTGCCGGCGCGTGCCAGTGATCAGGTGTGGCTATTACAAGGGCGTCAAGGTTCCTGTCATCAAGCGCCCTCCTGAAATCAGGACTTGAGGCAGGCCGGCGCTTTCCAAGCTTTTCGAGGTTGTCGGAACAGGCAGCCTCAGCCCTGAGGTCAACGTCACAGATGTATATTATTTCAACATTTTCCTGGCCGGCAAATGTTGCAGCCAGTGCTTTCCCTCTTGAGTTGACGCCCATTACAGCTATCCTTATTTTTTCACCGGCTCCCCCGATAGATGCATAGCTGCGCGCACTGAAGCCCGGCAACACTCCCCCGGCGCCTATCGCGGCAACTGCTGCCGCTGATCTTTTGATGAATGATCTCCTGGTATTTTTCATGAAAACATCTGTATGATAATTACACAATGCTATTCAAATCTGATCCTGGAGGCTTTCTCCCTGGCTAGGGCCATCACTGTTTCAGTTTCAACAGGAATGCCTCCCTTATCCCTGCTTTCTTCGGCTGCCTGCATAAATGCGAAGATCTCAATCGTTTCCTCCTTTCTGACAGGTTCTGTTCCTGTCCTGAAGAATTCAAGGATCCTTGCGAGGAGAGGGTCATATCCTGAATATGGACCCAGGACAAGGGTGTCCTTTTCCCCAAACACGGTGCCTCCATATCCGGCTTTGCCTGTGCGGACACCCCTGAAGGTACCTATACGGCCATCATCCCATATTCCTGTGACAAAATCAGTGCCTGGTGTGGCGGCACGGCTTACTTTTCGGCATCCTGTTCCCATTACCGTGAAAAGAGTTTCAACGCCGTGAATCCCATACCAGAACAGGTCCGGGTGCGTCTTCTCGAGAGTGCAGGGTGAAAAAGTATCTGCTCC
>JALOMK010000180.1 GCA_025455505.1 Bacteroidales bacterium | reverse complement strand
GAGAGAGATATGCTGAGAGCCGCAGACCTGTATTTAAGATTCGGATGCGATGCAGCTTTTACAAGCAGAGGAAGGGCATCAACACCATGGAAACGGGTATATAGTGTAAGTCCTGCAATTTTCCCCTGGATATTTGTTTTGTCGTCGCATTTCGACATAAGCGTCCTGCATATCCTGTCCATTAATTAACATCTGAGGCAGCCTTCATGAGAACGTCCATTGCAAGTGGGCTTCCGCTTCGGGCCAGGGCATTAAGGGCCGATGACTTTATATTAAGGTCACTGTTCTTCGCCCAGATGAGATATTCATTAACGGCAAGCTGCGATTTTTTTGCTGCCAGTGCATTAATGACCGCAGCAGGGCATTTCAGTTCAGCATCTTTCAGCGAAGCTGCGAGAACCTTTTCAGCCTCATCGCCTTTAACCGATGTAAGAACCCCGACTGCCGGTCCGCAGAGATCCTTGCTGTTGAGAAAGGGTTTCATGGCGGCGGCTGATTCATCACCGCCAACAAGCTGAAGCTGCTTCATGAAAAAATCTGTAACACCGTTGTCGCCGCTTCCCCTGACATAAGCCAGGCAGGTCTGCTCCCATTTTGTTCGCGCTTCATTGTTTCCGCCGGAAGAAAGGTAACGGGAAAGCGATTCGATTGCAAATCTCGCCTTCGTATCGTCACCGGTGCCCGCAGGAATCACCTGGTTGCATACCATTTTCAGTCCGGGTTCGCCAAGCGACAGCATATCAGCCATGAGTGCGTCGGTAAGTGCCGGACTGCGGGCAGGCATCCTTGCAAGGATGTCGGCGACTTTTGTTTCGACTGTCCGCATATCCTGTGAATAAAGCTGGAATGTGCCGGCAAGCAGGATGATGCCTGCAATCAATTTCTTATATGAATTCATAACTGTATGTTTTCGAATTTCATGATCATGTCGACTTTATAACAATTTTAACAATGCGATTAGATTTTCCATGGCCCCCGCATTGGCTGGTCGATAAGCCTGTTGGCTCCCTCGTCGTCAATAAATCTCTGATTCACCGGATCGTATTTAAGATTTCTACCCAGCCGCACTGCAATTACACCGAGGTTAACAATTGAGCAGGACCTGTGGCCATTTTCCTCGTTGAGTGCGAATTTTCTTCGCGTACGCACCGATTCAGAAAAAGTTCCTGTCTGCGGCTCCGGGTCGGGAAGTGAGTCGATAAATCTCTGGAGGTCGGGTATCGTAGATCTGAATCCCCTGAAGACCTTTCCGCCCGGACCTTCGATGTAAGCTGCTTCGGTGTCGCGGTTTTCGCCATCAAGGATGATTGTGCAGCCGTCTTCATATCTGTATGTAATGCGACGCCATGATCCGCAGGCGTCGTAGTGCTGCTGTGGAGCATCTATCTCCACTGATACAGGCCCGGTGTTGTCCTTGCCGAGCAGGTACTGCACGGGGTCGAGGTAATGCTGGCCCATGTCGCCAAGGCCTCCGCCGTCGTAATCCCAGTACCCCCTGAATTTTGAATGAACCCGTTCTGCATTGTAGGGTTTCCAGGGTGCCGGACCGAGCCATAAATCATAATCGAGTTCAGCCGGTACAGGTTCGGGTTTAAGGTTATGCAGCCCGCTCCAGTAGAACTTCCAGTCGTAACCGGTTATCCCGCTGACGGTAACCTTTAGAGGCCATCCCAGTATTCCGCTGTCGACAAGCTTCTTGAGTGGTTTAACTGTTGTACCGAGTCCGTAGAACTGGTCCTTGAAGCGGAACCATGTATTGAGCCTGAACATGGCACCGTTGCGCCGCACTGCTTCAACAACCTTTATGCCCTCGCCTATAGTCCGTGTCATTGGCTTCTCGCACCAGATGTCCTTTCCCGCTTCGGCTGCTGCCTTTGCCATAATTCCGTGCCAGTGAGGAGGAGTTGCAATATGCACGATATCGAGGTCGGGGCGGGCGATGAGTTCCCTGAAATCGTGGAAAGCGCTGACCTGTCCTCCCGCTGCAGCCACGGCATCATCGAGATGTTTTTTATCGACATCGCAGACTGCAAGGAGCCTTGTTCCTTCATAGCCGAAATGCCCCCTCCCCATTCCGCCGACGCCAATGATACCTTTTGTAAGCTGATCACTGGGAGCAGTGTAACCCTGTCCCCCAAGAACTTTCCTCGGGATGATAGTCAGTGCAGCCATTGCTGCAGAAGTCCTGAGGATAAAGTCCCTCCTGCCCGTAGTTTTCTTTTTCATGCCGGAATATGATTTTAAGATATGCAATTTGCAAGTTTTGATCTCAATAAACAAACTATGGGAGTTCTATTTTACGAGAACAAACCAGTTACTCGTGCCTGTAATGAATGGACTTATAAAGTGACTTGCGAAATGAGCCGGGTCTGAAAAGAACCTCCCCCATCCGGAGGGATCTGCAGAGTGCAGCCGCGGATGAGGGAGCATAAATTATCCCGGGGTTTGGGGATTGGGGAAAGGGACCCCGGGACATTCTTGAAATTCTCATTCGAAGATATTGCTAAAATGCACCGGGAAAGTCAATAAAACCCCTTCATTGTACCAATGATATAATTTTCTGTATGAATTGCAGGAATTAAAGTGTGAATTAAAGGACCAGGGAAAACAAGCCTTGCATCTCCCCGGGAAAAACGATGCCGGGTCTCATGCGAAGCTGAAATCATAGCCGTCGGGTATCCATATCCTCACTTCAGTTCCGGAAGGTAAGCCATCATTAAAAAGATCCTTAATTTCGAGGTTCGATTTCAGGCTGTTGCGCTCATTCATTATCCTGAAAATGCTGCTGACAAGCATAATGCCGCTTCCGGGATCAGAAAAGGATTTATCGGTGGCATATTGCCGGCCGACACCGTTGTCTCTTACCAGGATAAGCAAAGCATCATTTTCCTTTAATAATTCAATTTCAACTTTACCTCCTCCAGGCCTGTCTCCAAATCCATGCTTGACAGCATTTTCAACGAAGATCTGAATAAGCATTCTTGGGACAGGCGTACCCTTGTCAACTGAAGAACTGACAGATATACTGTATCTGAACCGATTATTGAACCTTAGCTTCTGCAACTCGCAGTACTGGCTTACAAAATCGATCTCATCCGAGACAGGTCTCACAACGAGGGCGCCTTCATTGAAGGCCCTTCGCAACAGCGATGATAGCTTTGTAATATAGTCATATGCAGCATCGCGCTTACCTTCCATGATAAGAGCTCCCACCGAATTAATTACATTAAAGGTAAAATGAGGATCAAACTGCTTTAATACTGAGGAGATTTGGAGATTGGACAGTTCCTGGCGTAGCTTTTCTGAAGTCCTGATCCTGCTCTGACGCCTTGTGAAGTAGAGGTAGGTGAGGGCTATAACCAGGATAACTGAAAAGATTAGTGCTGATATTCTGAAGCCAAGCGTCTGCCACAGTGCGGGCATCATTCTTAATGGCAGCATCAGGGGCACAGGAGTTTCGATGCCATCGGCGTTGGATGCCCTGAGTTCAAAGGTGTAGTTTCCGGGCGGAAGATTCTCATAGATCACGTCTCTTTGTCCTGTATGATCTGACCATTCATTGCTCAAACCTGCAAGCCTGTAACTGTACAGTACCTTTTCCGGATTTGTTGTGGATATCCCGGTAAAGGCAATCCTTAGCTTACGGGTTCCGGCCGTAATTTGAAGATGACGGGGTATTTCGTAGAACAGGTTCCCTTCTGCTGCCCTTTTCCACAGCAAGCTGTCGTCCTGGTAATAAACACCGGTAACATTCATTACGGGAGGTTTCACGTTCACTTTTAAGTCTCGGGGATCGAACCTGACAAGCCTGTTGGCGGTCAGTATCCAGAATCTGCCTTTGCCGTCGCTGACAAGGCCATTATCTATACAATCACTCCCATCGAATCCATCCGTTTTATCGTAGATCCTGAAATAAGATCCCTCCCCGGAGTAGAACTTTTCCAGGTCAATGATACATATATCCGATCCCCTTCCAACCATTAAATGGATGCTGTCCATCAGTATGATGCTGTTTGCCGGCCTGTTAGTACCCTCAGGCAGACCAGGACTGTAAGCCCCGGTAAGGTGGTCCCTGTAAAAAAGACCTTCTTCCGATGTTATCCAGGCACCTCCTACAGGATCTTTTGCGACAGTCAGAGTGATGCCTTCCGGCAGGATTTTATCTGTCACCGGAACAGCTTTCCGGAGGTCGAAGGCAACAAGTCCCTTATGTCCGGAAAGCAGGTAAGTCCCATCATTGAGCCTTGTCATACCCTCAACTATTCCGATTTCAGGATATTGTGCCCTGCCATAAAATTCTATTTTCTCCTTCCATAAACGATAAAGCCCGATATCAGTCCCGGCAAAAACCGATCCATCGACAGGGTCCTCGTAGATGTAGCAGACCTGGGCTTCGTGGTTTACGGCTTTGACTCTTGAGAATCCACCTCCATCCAATCTGATTATACCCATGTTTGTAGCAAACCACACCGATCCGTCCGACATCTGCCTGCTTCCCTTATAGAATGAGGGCACTATGCTGAAAAGGCGCAGATGCTCATAGTGTGGAATAAACCGGTGCCCGTCATATTCGATCAGATCGCCGTTCAGCGATCCGAGCCAGACATGTCCGTTTCCTTCGCAGGCTATGGACCAGATATTCTTACTGCCGATATCCTTATCTGAAAAACTGCTAAACGCGAGGGTATGCAAACTGAACATGTTGCTTTCAGTTGCAAGCCATAGTACGTTCTCCCTGTCAACAAAGTAACCAAGCATGTAGACCGGGAGCTCAATCGCTGCAGAAGAAACGCCCTTGTTATTGACTATTAATGTTCCCCCCGCGGGACCGACAGGTCTTACGGATATATCATTCCCTGAAAATACTTCAGTGTCTCTTTCAAGCCCGGTACCCGCAGGCCGGTAAAATTCATCGTTAATTTTGGCCCGGGCCCTGTCCCCAATATGCTGCAGGTCGGTATACCCGTGTCCGCCGGCTTTATGTAATACCGTGTCTCTCAAGATATAAACATGCCCTGACCCATCCAGCATCAGCAGGCTGTTAGAGGGTTTATCGTATTTGATATTACGGATATCAATTGACCTGATCCCGGGGATCTCATCGGAAAAAGAGCTATAGACACCTTTGCTGAACCTCACGATAATTCCAGGTTCTCCCGGGTCCCGGTTACATAAAAGAAGTATGCTGCCTTTGTAAACCAAAGCCCCTGAGAAGATCATTGAATCGAATTGTTCAGGAGGGGAATAATACAAGAATGAAGATCCGTTATATTCTGAAATGCCCTCATTGGAGACAGCCAATATTCTGCCGTCGCTGTCCTCGAGTACCGATTGAAGAACGTTTGTGGGAAGGCCGTCCTTTCTCCCGTAGTTTATGAAATCCATCCCGTCGAACCGTGAGAGGCCGTTCTTCGTCACGATCCAGAGGAAGCCCCTGCCGTCCTGTGTAATTGAGTGCACCTGGCTCTGGGGCAGACCGTCGACAAC
>JALOMK010000010.1 GCA_025455505.1 Bacteroidales bacterium | reverse complement strand
CAGCGGGATACAGGATAGTGGGTCTTCCCGTTGCCGGACTTAGCAGGAGCATTACCTTTAAAAATGTTGGCGTAATCGTGAAACTTGCCAGGAGTCTCATAAAGGCACGCAGGGTAATCAGGGAATTCAAGCCCGATGTTGTAGTGGGTGTCGGCGGCTATGCAAGCGGCCCGGTGCTTCGCGTTGCGGGATGGATGGGCATACCGACACTGATACAGGAACAGAACAGCTATGCGGGGATCACGAACAAGCTTCTTGCAAGGAAGGCGTCAGTGATTTGCGTTGCATACGACGGCATGGAAAGATACTTTCCTGCAGGCAAGATACTGAAGACCGGCAACCCCGTACGGCAGGACTTTGAAGATTCCGATGCATACAGGGAGGAAGCCTTCACGTACTTCAGGCTCAGAAGCAAGTTCCCTGTAATCCTCGTCCTCGGGGGCTCGCTGGGAGCAGGAACAATAAACAATTCCCTGGCCGCAAATCTTGACAGGATGGCGGCCTCCGACTGCCAGTGGCTCTGGCAGACAGGGAAGCATTACCATGAAAGCGTTCAGGCAAAAGCTGCTAAGGTTGTAAATGACAATATTTCGGTTCATGGTTTCATCAACAGGATGGATTATGCCTACGCCGTTGCCGATATAATAATATCAAGAGCAGGGGCAGGCACAATATCCGAACTCTGCCTGGTAGGAAAGCCGGTGATCCTCATTCCGTCACCCAATGTGGCGGAAGACCACCAGACAAGGAACGCTCAGGCTCTCGAATCGAGGAAGGCAGCCATACTTATACCCGATGCCGAAGCCGGGGGAAGGCTTTTTGACGAGGCTCTTAAGCTTGTCTCGGACAGGCCGCGCAGGGACGAGCTTTCTGCGAATATCAGGGCAATGGCCGACCGGGATGCCGATCAGCGGATAGCGCATGAGATTTTTAAACTTGCAGGGCATGATTGACTTCAGAAATACAGAGGGTGTCTTTTTTGTTGGCATCGGTGGCATCGGAATGAGCGCCCTGGCACTTTATTTCAGGAAGGGAGGCTACACTGTGGCAGGATACGACAGGACATCCTCAGCTGTTTCTGAATCGCTCGCATCACAGGGCTGCAGCATAATCTACCATGATGATCCGCATCTTCTGCCAGAGCTCTTCAGCGATGCGGTGACAAGGGATAGGGTCCTGGTAGTCTATACTCCTGCAATCCCTCCGGAAAACAAGGTGCTTTCTCATTTCAGGGATAAAGGCTACAGGCTGTATAAAAGGGCGGAGATACTGGGCGAGATATCAAATCATACAGATACCCTTGCAGTTGCAGGCACCCATGGCAAAACAACTGTCTCCACTATGACAGCCCACCTCCTGAAACAGTCTGAGACAGACTGCTCGGCTTTCCTCGGAGGCATCTCAAAGAACTATGATTCGAACCTGCTGACAGGTGAAAGCCGCTACACGGTGATGGAAGCCGATGAATTCGACAGGTCCTTCCTCAGGCTTAACCCGCTGATGGCAGTCGTGACCTCGCTCGATGCTGATCACCTCGATATCTACGGCGACCATGCAACAATGGTTGAGGCATATAACCAGTTCATAGCAAAGATAAGGAGGGGAGGGACCCTCATAGCGAATTCAAAGATAAGACATCTTGTGAGGGTGCCGGAAGGAGTTACATGCTTCACCTACGGACTGGGAGACGACTGCGACTTCAGGGCTTTCGGAATCGAACGCAGGAATGATTATTACAGCTTCAGCGTAAGCTTGCCGGGGTCTGTTATAAGCGACCTTCGTTTTGCCTTCCCGGGGATAATCAATATTGAGAATTTAACGGCAGCAATAGCAATTGCATCACTCTGCGGAGTAACTGAACAGGAGATAAGGAAGGCTGTCCTTCTTTTCAGGGGTGTGAAGCGGCGCTTTGATATAAGGGTCGACAGCCCGGGTATCACATATGTTGATGACTATGCCCATCATCCTGAAGAGATACGGGCCTTCGTCACCTGTGTGAGGGAATACTTCGGGTCGAGAAAGATCACAGGGATCTTCCAGCCTCACCTGTTCTCGAGGACTCTCGATCATGCACAGGGCTTTGCCGGGATCCTGGATGAGCTCGATGAAGTCATCCTGCTGCCTATATACCCGGCGCGTGAGAAACCAATCCCGGGAGTGAGCTCGGAACTTATCCTTGACAGGATGAAGAATCCCAGGAAAAGATTGCTTGAGAAGAAGGACATACCTGCCAGGCTTGATATAATGGAGCTTGACGTGCTTCTGACTATTGGTGCCGGCGACATTGATACCCTTGTCGCTCCGATTGAGAAACTTATCAGGAATGAAAGGCTGAAATGAGAGTGCTGCTTAAAATATTGTTCATAATCCCGTTGCTGTACATCCCTGCAATGCCGGCCTACCTGGCTATAACTGCCGGATCGCGTCCATGCAGCGGCGTGGAGGTGCACATCAAAGACTCGGCTCAGTATCATTTCGTAACCAGGCGCAGCCTTCTGAACATAGTATATAATAAAGGAGGACGGCTTGCCGGAAAACCAGTAAGGGAGCTTAAACTCACTGAACTCGAATCTGCCGTGCAGGAGCTTCGCGAACTAAGGCAGGCTGAGGTTTACATGGGAATTGACGGGAGGATACATGTTTTTGCCGACCAGCGAAATCCCGTATTCCGCATAATGCCTGACGGAGGAGGTGATTTCTTCATCGACAGTGAGGGTGTAATAATAAGGAAGAGGAATCCTTATAACCCGCGGCTGCACGTTGTTGTCGGCGATGTTACGATAAGCCAGGCCATGCTCAACGGTGTAAGCATCTTTGACACAACCATAAAAAAGACAGTGCTCAGGGATGTCTTCACTCTCGTGAATCACATTGAGGACGACAGTTTCTGGTCGGCCCAGATCGACCAGATACATGTCGACGGGAATAGCGAGATTAACCTGATACCGAGGGTTGGAAACCACCTTGTGCATCTCGGGACTATAGAAAACGTTGAAGACAAGCTTCGCAACCTTGGGGCCTTTTACGAGAAGGTCCTGCCTGAAGTTGGCTGGAATAAATACAGAATAATAAACCTTGAATATAAAGACCAGATAGTCTGCAAAAAAAGATAAACTGAAACAACCAGAGCATACCATGAGCAAAAAAAACCAGATTGTAGCGGCAATCGACATAGGCACAACAAAGATTGTGGCAATTGTCGGAAGGAAGAATGAAAACGGCAAGATCGAGATACTCGGCTTGAGCAAGGCCCTCTCGAAGGGCGTGAAACGGGGTGTGGTACTGAACATAGAAGAGACAGTTCAGGCCATACAGACAACAGTTGAGGACGTTCAGAAACGCTCCGGAATAATGTTTTCCGAAGTGTTTGTTGGAATTGCCGGCCAGCATATCAAAAGCATGAAGAACCGCGGCTATATTACCCGCGATGCCTATGATGATGAGATAAAGAAGGAGGAGGTCTTCAAGCTTATCGAAGACATGCATAAGATTCACATCGACATAGGGGAAGAGATAATTCATGTTATCCCCCAGAATTTCATAGTCGATAACGAGACCGGCGTTAAGAGCCCCATAGGCATGTGCGGAAGGAGGCTGGAGGCCAATTTCCATATCGTAATAGGACAGGTTGCCGCGGCAAAGAACATTGAAAAATGCATAAGAAAAGCCGGTCTCAATGTGAAGGATATGATCCTCGAGCCTCTGGCTTCATCCGATGCAGTCCTCACAGAAGACGAGAAGGAAGCGGGAGTTGTCCTTGTCGACATAGGAGGAGGCACAACTGATGTGGCAGTGTTTTATGATGACATCATCAGGCATACTGCTGTTATACCCTTCGGAGGCAATGTGATCACAAAGGATATAAAGGAAGGATGCGCCATTCTGCAGCGCCATGCTGAACAGCTGAAGATCCAGTATGGTTCGGCACTCGGCGATCTTGCTCCCGACGACAAGGTTGTTTCAATCCCCGGAATTGGCGGAAGAGACCCCAAGGAGATCTCGTTCAGGAGCCTCGCCTATATTATCCAGTCGAGGATGGAAGAGATAATCGATGCAGTGAACTTTGAGATTCAGAACTCAGGATATGCCGACAAGCTGGCTGCCGGCGTAGTAATAACCGGGGGCGGGGCAATGCTAAGGCACCTTCCCCAGCTGATGAAGTTCAAGACTGCAATGGATGTCAGGATAGGTATTCCAAATGAACACCTTTCCGGAACAGCAAGGAACGAGATCAACCAGCCCATGTATGCAACAAGCGTCGGTCTTATAATGAGGGGCTTCGATTACCTCGACACCTACAAGAAGTCATTCGATGCAGGTACAAGCGAGGAATATGTGAGGACGAAGCAGGAATTCAGACCTGCAGAGGAAGAAGAACATACTGACAAGGTCAGGGAAGAAGCCGGGCATCAGGTTTCAGCCGCCGGCATAAGGGACGAACCTTCGGGTGACAGGCCTTCTATCACAGACAAATGGAAAGCCTTCATTACAAAGATGTTCGAGGTAGAGGATCAACCCATAAAGTAGCTTACAGCATTGATTAACAGAATCTAACAAAACCAATAGCAATGTCAGACGAGATAATGAACTTTGATCTTCCCGTGGAGAGGTCTTCAATAATCAAGGTCGTCGGTATAGGCGGAGGCGGGAATAATGCCGTTACGCACATGTTCGAGAAAGGTATAAGGGATGTGAATTTTGTTGTCTGCAATACCGACCACCAGGCTCTTGCCAAATGCCCGGTTCCGGTTAAAGTGCAGATAGGGGAGTCTCTTACGGAAGGCAGGGGTGCAGGAAGCAGGCCAGAGATAGGCAGGCAGGCTGCCCTTGAGAATCTTGACAATGTAATGAATGCACTCTCGGGAAACACCAGGATGGTATTCATAACCACCGGCATGGGAGGCGGGACCGGAACCGGCGCCACTCCTGTTATTGCAAAAGCCTGCAGGGACGCCGGCCTTTTGACGATTGCAGTTGTTACAATACCCTTCAAATCGGAAGGGAAGGTACGCATCAGGCAGGCTATCGACGGCGTGAACGAACTTAAGGATTATGTTGATTCACTCCTTGTGATAAACAATGAGAAGCTCCGCGAGATTTACGGTAACCAGCCGGTTTCTACAGCTTTCGAGAAGGCCGATGATGTACTGACAACGGCAGTTAAGGGTATTGCCGAGATAATAACTGTTACTGGCTATATAAACGTCGACTTTGCCGATGTTGAAACTGTTATGAAGAACTCAGGTGTTGCGCTCATGGGAATGGGAAACGCCTCGGGCGAAAACAGGGCAATAAAGGCAATAGAGAACGCCCTTGCATCACCCCTTCTCAATTCGAACGATATTACAGGTGCAAACAGCATCCTGATAAATATCTCATCGGGAAC
Organism: Bacteroidales bacterium; assembly: GCA_025455505.1. Lineage (GTDB taxonomy): Bacteria > Bacteroidota > Bacteroidia > Bacteroidales > VadinHA17 > LD21. Next base: position 10,563 of record JALOMK010000010.1, on the reverse strand, counting down.
CGGTGAGCACGAGATAACAATGGATGAACTGGGCGAGATCACCGACTATATGTACGATGCGGCTTCTGATGATGCTCTTATAATCAGGGGTCTTTCGAAAGATGAGAACCTGACCGATGAGATCAGTGTTACTGTAATTGCAACAGGCTTCGAGGCAAACAGCATATTTCAGCCATACAAGGCAAAGAGGCCCGAGTCTGTAGAGTTGCTGGCTCCCCCTGCACAAATACCGCAGGGACTCATTCCCGATAGAGGGGCTGAGGTATTTTCAGTGCACGACAAGAGCCGTAAGCATGTAATTTCAGATATCGACGAGGAGTCGCAGGGAATTATTGACTTTAACCTTGAACCGGGCGAGGAATACTCAACGCCTGCTGCCGTTAAGAAGGAATCGGAGGGATCGCCGCGCGAAAAACCCGACGCCATGCTTCGGAAGGTCAAGCACATGCAGAACATACTCAAGAAGGAAGGTCTCTCAAACAAGACAATGAAGGAGAATATCGACACTTTCGAGGATGTCCCGGCATATGTACGCAGAAACCTCTCTCTGGGTCCGCCTGAAAAAGCCTCCAACAGCAAGCTGTCGAAATTCACTCTTTCATCCGATGACGATGATGAACCCGTCCTGAGGGAAAACAATGCCTACCTGAATGACAACGTCGATTAGGAATTGATTTCCTATATTTGCTGCCGATGATCAGGAAAGTATCGATAATGCTTCTTCTTGTTCTGCCGGCGGCGGTTTTCGGACAGGACAAGGACACACTGAAGCCATTGATCCTTAAGCAGTGGAACCTCTCTTCGGATTTCACCGAAGAGGAAATAATTCAATTTGACACTGTATTCAGCCTTTTCAACAGGTTCAGGATTGCCGACAGGCATTCTCCTGTAAACGTAATGCTTGGAAATTACGGACTGCCTTTCATGCAGATGAATTTCTTCGACAGGATAAGCAATCCCGACAGGTTCCTCTACTCGCATTATGCTCCATTCATGCATGTTCCTGAGAATGCTCTCTTCATGAATACACAGGTTCCTTTTACCGAGTTCGTCTGGACTTATGCAATTCCGAGGGAGACATCGGAACAGACATTCAGGTTCAGGCATTCTCAGAACGTGAACAGGTTCCTTAATTTCGGACTTATATATGACATTATTTACGACCTGGGGCAGTATAACTACCAGAGGGCGGAAAACAAGACTTTCACCCTGTTCTCGTCGTATACGGGAAAGAGGTACAGCCTGTATTTTGCCGGGGGCATCAATAATATTAAATCATTTGAGAACGGTGGCATTACGGGAAAGGAATTTCTCGAACAGGAAAATACCCGGGATGTGCCCGTCAGGCTTGGCGGGCTAAACAATGCCTACAGCTCCCTCAGGAACAGGAACCTGCTGCTCGTTCAGAAATACGCAACCGGAGGAGGGAAGAAAGCCTCATCAGACAGTTCAGGTTCAGTTAAAAAGGGACTTTTCGGGCTCAGCGGCACTTTTTCGCACATCTTAACACTCGAAGGCAACAAGAGGGTTTATTCCGACAGCTATCCGGCAGGGGATTTCTATGATACAACTTACATAAGCCAGTCTGCAACATTTGACTCCCTGTCGATGAGGGTGATGCGAAACACAGTCCGCTTCGACTTCTCAACAGATGAGTCGCGCAGGTTCGCTCTCGGGGGAGGTGTGGGACTGAGGAATGAGCTGTTCAGGTACAGCCAGATAATTCCTACTTACGATACTCTTCTCTCCGATACAGCCGTGTGGAAAAAGAACAATAACGTTCTTGTTGGAAAACTGTTCAGCAACATAGGAGATAAGTTCAGCTGGAAAGCCGACGGGGAACTTTTCCTTACGGGATACAGGGGGGGGGATTTTGCTGTAAGGGGAGAGATATCAAAAACATTCGCACTCAGCAAAGGATCTGCTGAGTGGCTTATAACAGGCGGGGTATCGAATACGCAACCTTCGTTCTGGTATGAGCAGTGGGGAGGGAATAATTTCGTGTGGGGCAACAACATGGGAAAGGAATTCAGGATTGATGCCGGGACAAGTTTCAGTCATCCCGGAAGGAACATGATGCTGAAATTCAATTATGCAATAATAGATAACTACACATATTTCGGTACCACTGCTCTGCCCGGCCAGCATGCCGGCGGACTTTCAGTTGCGGCCGTTACTGTTTCGAAGAACCTGAGGGCATGGGAGTTCCACATCGACACGGATGTGATACTTCAGCAGAGCTCAAATGCAGATGTTCTCAACCTGCCACTTGCCGCCCTGAGGGCCGCAGTCTACTTTGACCACCAGTTTTTCTTTGAATCCACCGGTGGCCGGCTTAACATCCAGATCGGCGCCGACCTCCTGTTCCATACAGGCTACTACCCCGACAGCTACATGCCAGCCACCGGCAGGTTCTACAGACAGGATGCCGAAAAACTGGGCAATTATCCGTATATAAGTCCCTTCCTCAATATGAAACTTAAGCGCACGAGGATGTTCTTCATGTTCGATCATGTCAACTCCGGACTGATGGGACTTGATTACTTCATGGTGCCTTCTTATCCTATGAATGTCAGGATGTTCCGTTATGGGCTGGCATGGACATTTTACGATTAGGAAAAAAACGCTATCTTTGCACCCGCTTTCGCGGAAAGCACATTATTAACCAATTTATTGATTTTGAGAGAGAAAGTCTTATTAATTATCTCAGTAACAGTTGTCCTCCTCGGTTCATGCAGCACTCCTGCCGGAGAGAAGGCCATTTCCGTCGATCTTGACTCGATAAAGGCAAGGGGCAGGATAGTTGCGGTTACTGATTTCAATTCAACAAATTACTTCCTTTACAGGGGAGAGCCGATGGGGTTTCATTACGAGCTGCTTAAGTCATTTGCCGATTACCTCGGTCTCGAGCTTGAAATAATAACCGAAAATCATCTCGATCACTCTTTCGCGCTGCTTAATTCCGGCAAGGCCGACCTGCTTGCAATAGGTCTTACTGTAAACGCTTCGCGCAGGCAGGAAGTCCTGTTTACGGATCCCATCGACGAAACGCGCCAGGTGCTTGTGCAGAGAAAGCCCAAATCATGGAGGTCTCTGTCTCCCGATGCGCTTGAGTACAGGCTTGTCAGGAACCAGCTCGACCTTGCGAACCTTACTGTATATGTACAGAAAGGTTCTTCGCATGTGGAGAGGCTGCATTCGCTTGCCCGCGAGATAGGCGATTCCATTAACATTGTGGAGGTGCCTTTCGAGGCTGAGACATTGATTAAGAACCTTAATGACGGGGAAATCGACTATGTTGTCTGTGATGAGAACATAGCCCTTGTGAATGCAACATATTACCCCGATATCGATGTTGCAACTCCTGTGAGTTTTACCCAGAATCTTGCATGGGCAGTGAGGAAGGAGGGATCGGAAATGCTGGCAGGGGAGCTTAATAAGTGGATATCAGGTTTCAGGAATACAACTTCCTATTCAATGCTTTATTCGAAGTATTTCAGGAACTCCCGCTCAAGCCATATCGTAAAAAGCGACTACTATACCCTTAACACCGGCCGGGTATCGCAATATGACGAAATGATCAAAGGCTTCAGCGACAGCATAAACTGGGACTGGAGGCTGCTTGCTTCGCTTATATGCCAGGAATCGAGGTTCGATGCAGATGTTGTGTCATGGGCAGGTGCGGTGGGCCTTATGCAGATAATGCCCGTCACGGGAGAGAACTTTGGTATCGATATAACCTCATCGCCCGAGAATAACATGAAGGCGGGGATCAGGTACATAAACTGGCTGCAGTCGGTGTTTGAACCAAAAATCGCTGACAGTACCGAACGGCTGAATTTTATCCTTGCTTCTTATAACGCGGGTCCTGGTCATGTGCTCGATGCCATGAAGCTTGCCGAGAAGAACGGAAATGATCCGGCAGTGTGGAAGGGGAGCGTTGAAGTATGGCTTCAGAAAAAGTCGCAGCCTGAATACTATAACGATACAGTGGTCAGGAATGGTTATTTCAGGGGCAGGGAATCTGTTGCATTTGTTGCGGAGATCCTCGACAGGTATGAGCACTACAGGAACGTCATACCAGACCAGCCCGTGAAATGATAGCGAGCAGTTCATGGAGCATCATCGCCGTTGCTCCCCATATTACATGGCCGTCATAATCGAAATACCTTACATTGATCATTTCGCCACGGATGTTAAAAGGTTTTTCACGTATATTGGATCGGTCCAGGAAGCGATTCAATTCCGCATCGAAAAGGAAAACGACCTCTTCTTCCCTGTGAACAAAATCAGGCCTCGCTTCTGTCCAGCCGACAACCGGGGTGACAAGTATGTTGCTTACAGGGATGAACAGAGGTGTGAGCGTACCAATGACATTAATTGACTTCCTGTCTGCACCGGTTTCCTCCTCCGCCTCGCGCAGTGCAGTCTCGGTAATGTCCCTGTCGGAACTCTCCATCTTGCCCCCGGGAAAGCTGATCTGACCTCCGTGTACACCCGGGTAATCGGGCCTCTGCATAAATACAGTATGCACGGCTCCCCTGTGCGGGAAAAGAATTATGAGTACAGCTGCGATTGCCGCATCCGGGCCGGCGGTCCTGGGAAAATTCCTAACCATCCTGTCGCTCGATGCCATTTGCCACTGGACTTCAGTGCCGGGGAGGGATTTTTTTATTTCTTCTTTTAGCTTGTCAGGGAAATCTTGCATGAGTTTTTTTGCATTGGCAGGCCATGTGGACAGCTGCGATGCAAATATAGTCAACACTATTCATACCTCAGCGCCTCGATTGGATTCCTTGTGGCAGCCCTGAGGCTCTGCCAGCTTACTGTTATTATTGCAATCAGCAATGCCGACAACACAGCCAGGGCATAGATCCACCAGCTGAGCTCTGTCTTGTAGGCAAAGCGTTCCAGCCACTTCGATGTAAAATACACTGCCGCAGGGATTGCAATGAACGAGGAGGCTATAACCCAGCCCAGGAAACCAGAGTTGAGGAGGTAAAGTATCTGTTGCGGAGTTGCGCCGTTAACCTTCCTGATTCCTACCTCCTTTGTCTTTTTCGAGATCGTTATAAGGGCGATCCCGAAAAGCCCCATCATCGAAAGCACTGTTGCAAGGATCGAAAAGGCGCCTATAATAGTTGACTGGTTGCGCTCCCTGGAATAAAAATCGCGCACATCGTCAGAGAGATAGCGTGTCTCAAAAATCTCCTCCGGTGAATACATAGTGAAGAGCCTCCGCATTTCTCCGATTATCCTCTCGTCATTGGTCCCGTCTGTTTTGACGGCAATCAGTCCCATCCTCGAAGGATTCTGCTGAAGTATCACTATCGGCTGTATAGCAGTATGAAGGGAGTGAGCGTTGAAGTCCTTTACGATGCCCCTGATGCTGAAGCCCAGGAAGAGCTCCCCTGCCTTGAGATTGTGCTCCTTTGCTGCTGCCTGGTTGACAAGCACGCTTATCCTGTCGGAACTGTAGGGCCCGAAGGATTCTCCTTCAACAATCTCCATGCCTAGCAGCTCAGTAAGCCCTTCACCCATTATAAGGCCGTCGAACCTTACTTTTTCACCTTCGGGAGTGGCGAGAGTAACCGGAAGAAAGTTCCCGAAAGGTGGAATGTACGAACCTCCTGCAGTGCCTGAAACACCCGGCAGCTTTTCAAGCTCATCAGAGATTGCCTCAAAATTTTTGCGGAGCTCATCGGTGCCAAGGTAACTGACAATCACATTTTCGTGGTTTATGCCCGTGAAGCCAGTCATGGAGTACCTGATCTGTTTTGTAAGGGAAAGAACACCTGCGACAAGAAGTATGTATATCCCGAAATGGAACATAAGGAAGGAATATCCCCACTTGTCTCTCTTCCGTCCTGCCGAAAGCTTTCCGGAGAGCAGGGTCAGGGCAGGTATACCTGAAAACCTGTGGCCAATGAGTATCCCCGAAAATGTTCCTGTGAATATTATTACAAATGCAAGCAGCAGCAACATTACGGGGTTACTGAAAACGTCGTTGCTCATTGTTTTGTTTAACACGCTGTTAATGAAATCCATACCGTAGTCGATAACAAAGGAGGCAGGAATAAGACTTGCCAGGGCAACAAGGTTTGATTCAATAATTATCTGCTTTCTCAGGATCCCCCTTGTTGCCCCGAAGGCCTTTCTTGTGCCGAGTTCCTTAAGCCTGTCGGCCGCAGATGCCCTTGTCAGGAGAATATAGTTAAGCACTGAAATGAGAAGCACCAGTACAGAGACTGCCTCATAGTATTTAAGATCTTCCTCATTCGTTGTTCTGATGAATGGGACACCTGAAATATCCTGGGAGCCGAGGTAAATATCTGTAACAGGTTGCAGCCTGTATTTAAGGTCACGCACCCTGTCGTTCATGAAATGTTCCTTGTATTTCTCCATTTTCAGGGCCAGGGCATCGCTGTCGGAATTTTTCTCAAGCACTGCAACGGTAAGGAATTCATTGTCGTCCCAGTCGAGCCTGGAGACCTGCTCGTTGCCATAGGCTCCCAGGGAGCGCTGGAACTGGCCGAAGATCTTTTCCGATAATCTGATGTCAGCAATAAAAAACGGGTTCAATACCGAAGTGGCAGGGAAATCTTCATATACTCCGGAAATTACGAGGTCATTGAACTCACTGTTAAACTTAATAGAGATAATTGAACCAAGGGGCGAAACTTTTCCAAAGTATTTGTCAGCTGTTGCCTCCGAAATTGCAATCTCATTTAACGCCATGGCCGGGCCTCCTTTAATGAACCTGACATGCATTATTCCGAACATTGAATTATCGGCAAAAGCCAGGTTGCGGTCCCTTAAAAGCTCTCCCTTGTAATTTCGGAGCTGCAGGTTGTTCACCTGGTAAAACCTGAAAAAATCCTTTACCTCCGGGAAATCATTCTTCATGGCCTCACCCAATGGGTACTGTGTCTGGGTGGCGTTCCCGAAAACAACCCTGTAGATGTTCTCGTGATCCGGGATGTAGCGGTTGAATGATTTTTCATGTACAATCAGGGCCAGCAGTAGAATCACGCAGCCGAAGCCGATGCCCATTCCGAGTATGCTTATCGCCGACTGTACCTTGTTTCTCAAAATGCTTCGTAACGAGATCTTTAAGTAAGTGCCTGTCATAGCTTTTATTTTTTATGCCTTGTTAAATCATTGCTGCCCGGGACCTCCGGCGGAAAATCCTGAATCACTTCACTTCATTATTCAGGCTGTTTATTGATGCTCCATAATTGTGCCATTATTGTAAAGTACAGTCAATCAGTGTTATAAAATCAAGATGTATGCCTGATGGTAAATAAAATTTACGGAGATGCGTAAAAATATTTTACACTGTCTTGACTTTGTAAGAAGAGGCTCCTAACTTTATATCAGTAAACCAGGTCAAACGTGACATGAATGAAGAAACATAAGGGCAGCATACTTGTAGTTGACGACAGCAGGAGCATTCTAAGCACTCTTGAGATACTGCTTTCGTCGGAGTTTGCGGTTGTAACTCCACTGTCGAACCCGAACCTCATTCTTTCAGAGCTTGACAGGTCCAGGTATGACCTTGTCATACTTGACATGAATTTCTCAGCCGGGGTTAACTCCGGGAATGAGGGGCTCTACTGGCTGGAGCGCATCAAGGAGAAGGATCCTTCGCTTTCGGTTGTAATGATAACAGCTTATGGTGATATTGCAGTGGCTGTTTCAGCCCTTAAAGCCGGAGCTTCAGATTTCATCCTGAAACCATGGGACAATGACAAGCTCCTTGCAACGGCCAGGATGGCGGCAGAACTCACCGAATCACGCAGGACGGTACGGCAGCTGAAAGAAAGGGAAGCCCTCCTAAGGAGTGTAATAGGCCGGGAAATGCCGAGGATTATCGGAAATTCACAGAAGCTTAAGGAGGTGCTTGCCCTTGCTGCAAAGGTGGCGCCTACTGATGCAAACGTGCTTATTACAGGCGGGAACGGTACAGGCAAAGAGCTGATCGCAAGGCATATTCACGGACTCTCAGGGAGGTCAGATGAAGTTATTGTAACTGTTGACATGGGAGCGATCAGCGAAACCCTGTTTGAGAGTGAGCTCTTCGGCCACCTCAAGGGCTCCTTTACCGACGCCCGTGAAAACCGGCAGGGAAAATTCGAGGCGGCCCGCGGAGGTACTCTTTTCCTCGACGAGATCGGCAATCTGCCTGTTCACCTGCAGTCGAAGCTGTTGTCAGCAATTGAGAACCGCCAGGTGACAAAGATAGGATCAAACATACCGGTTGAAACTAACATAAGGCTCATATGTGCCACGAACAGGAATCTTAACGAGATGGTTGCTTCAGGACTTTTCCGTGAAGATCTTCTTTACAGGATAAATACAATTCATATAGAAGTGCCGCCGCTATGCGAGCGTGGTGACGACATAATCATGCTGGCTGAAACCTTCCTGCGCGACTTCGCATCAAGATACGGTAAGCAGGACCTTAAGCTGAACCTGCAGGCCCATGAAAAGCTTCTTCGGTACAACTGGCCTGGAAACATAAGAGAGTTGCGGCATACCATAGAGAAGGCTGTCATACTCTCCGAATCGGCTGTTCTTGGTGCTGATGACATTGTTGTCGGAACCCGTGGCGGCGGCAAGACAACAGCGGAATTCAGGACGATAGGCGAAATGGAGGCATACATGATCACAGGAGCCCTTGCAAGGAATTCCGGGAACCTCACAGCAGCGGCGGCAGAACTTGGCATCACGAGGCAGACTCTTTACAACAAGATGAAAAGGGATAAGCCATGATAAGCAGGAAGATCTACATAAACATACTTGCGAGGGTGCTGCTGATTGTTGTTTTTGCATTTCTCATGGCTTTTGCAATTGTGAGTTCCGCTTCAGTCAGGCTTTCGCTTCTGTGCCTTGCAGCCATGCTTTTTTCTGCTTTTTCACTGGCATCATACCTGAACAATACAAATAAAAAGATTAAACTCTTTTTTGATTCAGTCAGCAACGACGATACAAGCCTTGTCTTCAGCAGCAAGGGAGGAGACAGATCAATGAAGGAACTTGAAAGAAGCATAGAGAATGTTAACAGGCAGATCAGGAAACTCAGAAGAGATGCAGAAGAGAAGGAGCAGTATATGGGCATACTGCTCGAACACCTGGCAACGGGTATAATTACGTTCGATAACAAGGGTTTCATAGTTCACTCCAATGCTGCTGCCCGAAAGCTTCTGTCTCTAAGCGTATTAACACATGTCAGACAGATAGAGCGGACAAACGGCAGGCTGCACTCCGCAATCAACGGCATCAAACCATTTGAAAGACGCGTGGCTCCCGTAAATACGGCAGCCGGTCCAGCGGAGCTCTCTATTAAAGCGGCATCATTCAGCATCGGTGGACGCGAAATGGTGATTCTCTCCCTGCAGGACATAAAGCATGAACTCGATGAAAGGGAGGTGGAGTCGTGGATGAAGCTTATCAGGGTTCTGATGCACGAAATAATGAATTCGATAACTCCTGTGGCCTCGCTGTCGGAAAGTCTGTCAAGGCTTTTAAGAAAGGAAAACGAAGACATCAGTCCCGGCGATGTGACTCCCGGCATGATAGCCACACTTATTCACGGGCTGGAGGTTATCAGCGACCAGGGAAAGGGTCTTATGGCCTTTGTTGAATCGTACAGGAAGCTTTCGAGGTTACCCGAACCTGAACGTACACTCTTCAGTGTCAGCACCCTCTTCAGCAGGGCAAAGGTGCTTTTTGATTCACTAGGTGCCCCAGGGGTAACTCTCACTATCAGCAGTCCTGCTGAGGACATAAAGATCCTTGCTGACCAGAACCTCATCTGCCAGGTGCTTATTAACCTTTTCAGGAATGCTGTTGAAGCCTGCAAAGGCAGGGTGGGTGCGGAGATAATTCTGAAGGCTGACATGAACGACCTGGGCCATCCTGAAATATGTGTCTCGGATAATGGTCCGGGCATCCCCGGGGACCTTATCGACAATGTCTTCGTGCCGTTTTTTACGACCAGGCAGAGCGGCACCGGAATCGGGCTCAGCATATCGCGTCAGATAATGAAGATTCACGGAGGTTCGCTTAAAGTGCGTTCGGTTCCTGATGTTGAAACTGTATTCTGCCTCGGTTTTTAGTCGTACTTAATTGCTTTCACGGGACTTATCCTGCTAATTAGTTGCGAGGGTACAAGAAGCATCAGGACTATTGCCGCCATTGTTCCCGCATTCAGCAGAAGAATGTGAACAATGTCAAGGTTAACAGGCACTGTCTTTATGTAATACGATGTGGGATCGAGAGTTATAAGTCCTGTTTTAAGCTGGAGAAAGGCAAGGCCTATGCCGGCAAGGTTTCCCCAGAAGAGGCCTTTGCCGATAAGGTAGGATGCCTGGTAAAGGAATACACGCCGGATTGACTTATCCTCAGAGCCAAGTGCTTTCAGGATGCCGATCATGTTTGTCTTTTCAAGTATTAGTATCAGAAGTCCTGATATCATGTTGAAGCCCGCCACCAGGAGCATCAGTGCAATTATTATTATTACGTTTACATCCTGGAAATTCAGCCAGTCGAAGATCTGGG
>JALOMK010000179.1 GCA_025455505.1 Bacteroidales bacterium | reverse complement strand
AAGCCTGTATAATTTCCGTATGCCCGCCCAGAAATCCTCGTCGCCGGCAAGTTCAGATGAAGAAATTTCTGCCAGGTCGTTCATCAGGCCGGCAAGCGCATCAAGACTTATCATGCTGCCAATACCTGCAAGACCGGCATTCTTGATGAAGGTTCTTTTGTCCATTTGTTTTTTTTATAAAGATAAGCATCGCTTTGTAATTGCTGAAAGATACAAAGGGGATGTAAATCCAGCCTGATATTAGAATCCAGGCGTATCTCTTTGCTGAAACTGACCCCGGTTCAGCTGTCGTCTTATACGATTCCCCCTGCCAAATCAACAGTTCGCCGGTATTTGTTTTTTTTCGGCACACCATGGCGGTAATTTCGGATGAAAACCGCATGACTGGTCAGATAAAACAAAAACGAATTAATTCATGATGCAATCAGCCGTGGTTACGTACCGACTTAAAACCAAAAATTAAATCATTATGAAAAGCACATTAGTATTATTTGCTGCTGCGATGATCTGCTCAGCAGGTTTCGGACAAAACAGTGCAACCCTCAGGCTGAACCCGGTAAAAAATACTGTCTGCAAAATGCACTCGGTATCTGAACAGACAATTGTACAGACTATAAACGGCAACCAGCAGACAATCGAATCAGCATCGGAATATGCAATATCAATGAAAATGATCGATAGTTCTCCTTCATTCATTGTTGCAGAAGTCAGGATCGACTCATTTTCAATAGGGACAAACACAATGGGTAAAATTGAAAAGATGAGTTCCTCTGCCGGGGGAAGCCTCCAGGCAGAAAATAGTCCCGAGGTAATATCATACTTCATGAACCGGATTACGAAGAGTCCTCTTTATGTAAAACTCGATTTCACGGGTAAGGCAACCGAGATCGTAAATGCAAAGATGGTGTCGGATATGATCCTCCGCGATACAGGCTCAATATCCCTCCCGGGCCAGCTTGCACCTGCCGCAAAAGCCCAGGTGGCAAAAATGGCCGGGGATAATTCATTCAAAAGCATAATAGACATGTTCACATTCTGCCTGCCGGGCAAGGAAGTCAGGAAAGGAGAAAGCTGGTCTTTCACAACAACTTCAAACTCCGGGGGCATGATGCTTGAAATCACCTCCACATACAAACTTGAGGGAACAGACGGTCAAAAGGCAAACGTTTCGGCCGAATCAAATATTAGGGCGGCGGCCAATGCAATACCGATGGAATCGGGCGGCGCCAGAATAACCTACGACGACTTCAAGGGGCTGAGCAAAGCCAGCCTTGTAATAGACACAAATACGGGTATTGTTATCGAAAACTCCGCCAAAACACGCCTTGCCGGGATCCTGGGAATAAGCGTGGCCGGAATGAATATGCAGATGCCAATGGAAATAAACGGCACTTCAAGAATTACAGCATTGCAATAATACATATTCAAAGCCATGAAGAGAATCCTTATTGGAATGATGCTTGCGGCCTCGCTTTCAGCTCAGGCCCAGAATATTACAGGCAGGGTATGCCTGGCAGGCGACAGGTCGCCGGCGCAGTTTGCAGGCGTGGGGCTGCATCAGCTGCCTGATTCAGCTGTGGTTTCGGGTGTAATCACTCTCACCGAGGGGAATTACATATTCGAGAATGTAAAACCCGGAAGTTACTTTATCAGGGTCAGCTTTGTGGGTTACGGGGCTGATGCCAGGAACATTGCTGTGCAGCCGGGCCAGGCAGAGGTTTCGGTTGACACTATCTTCCTTTCTGAAACCACAACAAGCCTCGATGAGGTTACGGTAGTTGCCGAAAGGATAAAGGGCAGGGAGATGGTCGACCGCACTGTATATGCCGTGCCGCAGGTAATGGCAAAAGCCTCCAATACAGGCTATGATCTGCTTAAGAAGATCCCGCAGGTGAATGTCGACTTTCAGAATAATATCACTCTCAACGGCAGCAGTAATTTCATCATACAGGTCGACGGCAGGCAGCGCGACAGGGAATACCTCGCCAGGCTTCTTCCCACAGACATTGAAACCATTGAAGTAATCAGCAACCCCTCGGGAAAATATGAGGGGAATATAGACGGGGTGCTGAATATTATACTCAAAAAAGAAGCCCGTTACGGGATGGGCGGGAATGTCTCCCTCACAACCAAGCCTTTCAATAAACCAACCACCTCAGCCTCGGGCAGCCTTGACTATTCTGCAGGAAAGATAACATTCTACCTGACAGGGCTTGCCTTTGTGCAGAATCTCAGCATATTTTCACGGAACGATTCCTTCTTTTCGGCTGCCGATTCAGCAACTTCGCTTTATTCGCAGGGAAAGATAAAGATATCGAACTCATCCCTGAACGGAGGATTCGATTACTATATAAATGAAAGAAACAACCTGAGTCTTAACTTAAGCTACAAGCCGGTAGGGCAGGATATCGACATGCTGAGTGAAACGATGCTTTCAAAAGATGATATCCCGGTTAATACATTATCCGGAATGACAGGGTCCTACCTTAACAGCAATGAATACTCGGCCTCCCTGTTTTACAGGAAATCATTCCGGACCGCTGTGCAGGAATTCACTGCTGAAAGCAACTATTACAGGTTCTCATCCAATGATCTCCTTAATTTTTCAAACAGCAGTTACATATATGACACTGATTCTCTTATAAACACCTATGGCAGAACAGAGAGCAACCTGAACAGGAGGAGCTATTTTTCAACAAAACTGAATTATGTTCACCCCCTGGGCGTCAATGCAAAAATTGAAACCGGCTACCAGTTCTATCTACAGCACATGGAGTACGATTTTAAAATCAACAACCAGGAAACCAGTAATCTCTTTGTATATGATGAGCTGAGGAATTCAATTTACGGCGGCCTTACATACAATATGAAGAAAATAGGAGTACAGGCCCTTGTGAGGGTTGAGAACAGCCAGATCAGGGCAGATTCGGTCAGCGATCGCAATTATACATGCTTCCTCCCCTCTGCCAACCTGCAGTACAAGTTTTCATCCTCACACAACCTGAAATTTACTTATAACAGGAGGATTAACCGACCGGGCATCTATGACATGAATCCCTATTACAGGGTTGATCAGAATTATAACGTGAGCCAGGGCAATCCTGATCTGAAGCCCGATTACCGCGACAGGCTGCAGCTTACATATACCTGGAACTTCGGAAGCAACTACTTTTCTCCCTATGTTTACCATGAATTTTTCACTGACAAGATCGGGAAGCTCTATGAGGTTGTGAACAACCCGGTAACAAACAGCCTTACGACATTCACAAAACCATACAACCTGCTGACAGGCTATGAGACCGGCGGCGGGGTTAATGCAATGCTATGGTATGTGAATATAAGTGCAAGGGTCTTCAAAGGACACTATAACGAATACAGTGATCAGTCGGTCTTTATCCCTGCCGTTGATTATTTCTCATACAGCATTACAAGCTATGCATATGCCCAGCCCGGAAAAAAGAAAAAGACGACGGCATACCTGTTCTTCCAGTACAACGGAGTTGACAGGAGCGCCCAGAGCAAAACCTGGACGATGCCTTTTTATGGCTTCGGCGGGCAGCAGGAAGTTAAAAACCACACTTTCGGAGTGTTCTGGCTGCTGCCTTTTTCAACTGATGTGAAAATGAGCCGCACCGAAACAGTGACACCTCAATATGTATCAACAAATACAATTGGCTTTGATGTCTCGAATTACATACAGTTCATGTACACATATAAATTCAACAAAGGGAAAAACGTCAAAAAACTAAACCGCACGATAGAAGTTGAAAGCGACAGCAAGAGTCAGGCTATAGGTAAATAGGACAGGGATGCATGAAATCAAAAGACCTTACCGGCAGTCAGATGGCTGACATTAAGGGAGGTGAAAGCCGGGATCCTCCAGTTGAGTGTCGATCTCCTTAACCACCTCATCTATATCGACATTTTTCTCAGGACCGTCTTCTGATAATCCCTCATCTTTTTCAGGGTCTTCTTTCGGCTTTGCATCCTGCTTTTGCCTGAAACGTCGTTTCATGACAATCCTGATTTCAGTGTAATGCACTTTTCCATTCCGGCGGCATCAATCCCCTCGTTTTCGATAAACTCGGCCAAAGGTTCCTCGTGATCAAGCCCGATATTCTGGCTGAATACCTGTTCGATGGCCTCGAGCAGATCCTTTTCCCTGACACCTTCAGGTTTCCTGTCGCGGTTTTCAGAGTCGCGCCTGATTGCAAGGGTTGTTGCCTTATCAACAATTCCGGCTATCAGGGCTCCGTTCACCAGATGTTTAAGCATAAAATATCTTGGCGTCTTTGGATCCTTGCGATCAAAAACTGAGTAGTACCTGTATTCATCAGAGAATAGCCGCTTTGAAGCTGCAGCAGCCAGTTTTTCAATTTTCAGGCCCGCGGCAAGAGGGACCTTTTTCAAATGGATCCTGAATATTTCAGTTGCACTTTCAAGTGTGGGCCGTGAAATATAAACCTTTACATCAACCCTGCCGTCGCGGACTACTGCAGGATCCAGTATATCTGCCCTGTTGGTCGCCAGGAGGACAAGCGCTGCTGATTCTTCCATCCCGCCCATTTCGGCAAGGAAAGTTGGTACTGTAGTGCTTTCGATATCAGAACTTACTCCAGATCCTCGTTTCCTGAGCAATGCTTCTGCCTCATCTATAAAAATAATTGCAGGAAAGCCATAATTTTGCCTGTGTGTCCTTGCCCTTGCAAAAAGGCTTCTGATTGCCTCCTCTGATTTGCCCAGCCACATTTCGAGGAGTTCCGGCCCTTTTACATAAATAAATCCCGATTGCATTGCATCCCTGGCATTATTGCCATACGTTTTAGCCACCGCTGTTACAATTGCCATTGCAAGGAGGGTCTTTCCGCATCCGGGGGGTCCGAAAAGCAAAGCGCCCTTTATGGGTTTCTTGTTATAGAATTCATACAATTCCTTCAGCTGGTGAGGCCCTTCGATAATTTCGCGCATGATTTGCTTGGCTTCAACCAGCCCTCCGACATCATCCCACGAAACCTCTTTCCATTCTTCGAGAGTGTAACTCGATTCAACGTTCCCAAGATTCTTAATTACAATAGTATTGAACAGATCGAGCACCACCCTGTCTCCTTTTTTAATTTCGGGTGAACGTCCCTTATAGGCAACCGACTTGCCGCTTCCAATCGCCACCTCACAGCTTTCATCATCAATAATTTCGGTAATAATTCCGATGTTCCCCGCAGTGATACCGTCTGTCTTGTCAACAATCTGTTTTGTTGAAGGAGATAGCCTTACCATATCTCCGGGGAATAGCTTGCCGTGAAGGTGAACAGGGAAGATAACCTCCACAAGGCGT
>JALOMK010000009.1 GCA_025455505.1 Bacteroidales bacterium | reverse complement strand
TAGCACCAGCATGGAGTCACAGTGAGGCTGACCCCGACACCGCTGCGTGAAAACTTTTCAGCACACATGGCGGCTTCTGCAACACCTCCAATGCAGGTGTCGGCAATAATGCACTCGACAGGCCGGCCGTCGGGATACCTTAAGTTTGATGAGATAAGCGCAGCGGCACTCCTTGCCATGTTCATCGTCTGCTCCTCGAGTGACTCCCTCACACCCATCATCCTGCCATCGATGGCAGGGCGGATGCCTACCCTCGGAAATTCACCTATCACTGTCTGGTACTTTTTGTTTATTCTGAACGGAGTTGTTGCCATTTTTTCTGATTTTATGATTCCGTAAGCTGGATAGCCGGATAACAAATATATATCTTTTTACATTATGATTTTATTATTAAGCCCGGCATGGCTTTCAAGCTTTATTAAGCCCGATAATTCAGCTGGCCGGCATTGATGATTGTATATTATAGTAAATTTGTGCCAGTAATAAATCCCGGATGGAGAAGGAAAGAAGATTGCCGAAATGGCTTAAGATGCAGAGGGCCAGCGGGGAAAAATATTCAATGGTTAAGAAGCTTGTTTCCTCGAACAGGCTCAATACAATCTGCACGAGCGGTAACTGCCCGAATATAGGTGAATGCTGGAATGCGGGAACCGCCACGTTCATGATCCTTGGCGACATATGTACGCGCGCCTGCAGGTTTTGTGCAACCCGGACAGGGAAACCATTTCCTCCCGACCCGGAGGAACCCCGGAGAATTGCAGATTCAGTGAAAACTATGGGGCTTAGGCATTGTGTGATAACCTCTGTCGACCGCGATGATCTCCCTGACAGGGGAGCATCATTCTGGGCCGAAACAATCAGGATAGTCAGGGAGGTGAACCGGGGTACGACTATAGAGACACTCATCCCCGACTTTGACGGCAATGAGGAACTCCTCGGCAGGATTATTGCAGCAGCACCCGATGTTGTTTCACACAACGTTGAAACTGTAAGGAGACTTACTCCTGAAATCAGGACAAAGGCCAGGTATGAGAGAAGTCTTTCTGTCCTGAGCGTTCTGTCGTCGGCAGGTCTGCGGACAAAATCAGGACTGATGGTCGGGCTGGGCGAAACACGCGGGGAGGTTTTGGAAACCATCGGCGACATCCGTGATGCAGGATGTACTGTCATAACAATAGGGCAATACCTGCAACCGTCTTTCTCACACATTGAAGTCGTTGAATATGTTACTCCTGAAGTATTCAGGGAATACAGGAATTTTGCCCTCGGCAGGGGTTTCACCCATGTTGAGAGCAGTCCTCTTGTACGCTCTTCTTTTCATGCAGAAAATCATGTAAGCCCTCGATAAATTTCATTATCTTGGGGTCAGCTGAAAATAAACATTATATTGGGATATAGGGTTGAATATAAGGATGTTGGACTGAAGGATTACAAGGAAACCTGGGAATTGCAGGAAAAATACTTTTCAGTGCTTGTCAACAGGAAAACAGGGGAAAGGAAGGGAGGAACCGAAGCCGGTTCCCCGCTGAACGGGACCCTTATCTTTGTTGAGCATCCGCATGTGTATACCCTTGGCAAAAGCGGCTCGGAAAACAACCTTCTTCTTGATTTTATCCAGCTGAGTGCCAAGGACGCCTCCTTCTACAGGATCGACAGGGGAGGTGACATCACATATCACGGCCCCGGGCAGATTGTGGGTTACCCTATTTTTGACCTGGAGGCAATAGGGATAGGTTTGAAGGAGTACATCCATAAGCTCGAGGACGTAATAATACGCAGCATTGAGCCCTTCGGTCTGAAGGGTGAACGCCTCGACGGAGGAACCGGCGTATGGCTTGAACCGTATGTAAAAGGCAGGGCCAGGAAGATTTGTGCAATAGGTGTAAGGGCAAGCCGTTACATCACAATGCATGGTTTTGCTTTCAACGTTAATACAGATCTTTCTTATTTCGGTTATATCAATCCCTGTGGCTTCACCGATAAGGGAGTCACTTCCCTGGCCCGTGAAACGGGAACTGTCCAGGATATTGAAAAGATAAAGATCATTGTCAGGGAAGAGATGAAAGAAGTTTTTGGGCTGGAATTGATTAAACAGGCAGATTGATGGAAAAGAAATGGATTGTGAAGGAAAAGGGAGATGCTGCAGTTGTGAAGCACCTTGCGGCGGACCTCGGCGTTTCCGAATCGCTTGCAAACCTCATGACACAGCGAAATATCAGTTCGAAAGCAGAAGCCGATGCCTTCTTCAACCCGAGCCTGAGCTATCTTCACGATCCCTTCCTGATGAAGGACATGAACAAAGCCGTTGACAGGATATCCACTGCTGTAAAGAAGAACGAAAAGATACTTGTATACGGCGATTATGATGTAGACGGCACCACTGCAGTGGCACTTGTCTATTCTTTCCTCATGGAGCAATATTCAAATGTCCTGTATTATATTCCCGACAGGTACAAGGAAGGCTACGGGGTTTCATACCAGGGGCTTGATTTCGCTTCTCAGAACAATTGCAGGCTTGTTATAACCCTCGACTGCGGCATTAAGGCTGTTGAAAAGGTTAAGTATGCCCGTACAAAAGGACTTGATGTCATAATATGCGATCATCATTACCCCGGCGATGTGATCCCTGCGGCGCTGGCCGTCCTTGATCCAAAGCAGCCCGGATGCACTTATCCCTATAAGGAACTGTCGGGATGCGGAGTGGGATTCAAGCTAATACATGCATATTCAAGGATTCACGGTATTCCCTTCAGCTCAATATCGCATTATCTCGACCTTGTTGCAGTAAGCATTGCCTCGGATATCGTGCCGCTGACAGGTGAAAACAGGGTACTCGCCTATTTTGGTCTCAGGCAGCTTAACGAAGCCCCGCGTACAGGACTGAAGGAAATTATAAGGGAATCGGAAGTCACAAGAGCCCTCACAATAGAGGATGTTGTTTTCAAAATAGGCCCGAGAATAAATGCGGCCGGAAGGATGGAGACTGGCAGTAAGGCCGTTGACCTCCTCGTTTCGACCGATACTCGCCTTGCAACCGGAATAAGCAAGGAGATAAGCAACTTCAACATCGAAAGGCGCAGTGTCGACAGGACTATCACAACGGAGGCCATGAGAATGATCTCCGAGGACCAGCGGAACGTTAATGCCAGGACCACTGTGCTCTATAATCCGAACTGGAAGAAGGGAGTCATAGGAATTGTTGCCTCCAGGCTGATAGAGACATACTACAGGCCGACAGTTATTTTGACTGAATCGAACGGGTTCGCGACAGGATCAGCCCGGTCGGTGCAGGGTTATGACCTTTACCAGGCGATTGAGGCATGCAGCGACTTGCTCGAGAGTTTCGGAGGACACATGTTTGCCGCCGGCCTTACACTCAAAAAGGAAAACATAAAGCCTTTCATGGAAAGGTTTGAACAGTATGTGAACAAGACAATTTCCGACGAGCAGCTTGTCCCCCGGATCTTTATCGACACGGAGCTTTCATTTTCCGAGGTCAATGAGCAATTCTTCAATATAATGAGCCAGTTCCAGCCTTTTGGTCCCGAGAACATGTCCCCGGTTTTTATGTCGCGGAATGTATGCGACAAAGGTTCAGGCAGAATGGTGGGTTCAAGCGGCGAGCACCTGAAACTCGACCTCTGCCAGGATGGAGCCGGTCCTGTTGTTCTCCCGGCTATTGCCTTCGGCCAGGCAAATCATTTTGAATACATGAAGGGGGGAAATCCTTTTGATATATGCTATTCCGTGGAGATGAATGAATTTCGCGGCAACAGGAACCTGCAGCTTAATATCCGCGACATTAAAACCCCGCTAAGCTAGGTTTTGCCGGTAACTCGTAATCTGCACAGTAGCAAAGCCCGGTTGAGAAGTCGGGCTGCTAAATCCTGATTCTAAGCTGAAATTTAAGTTCATCCTTACCGTTGTAATCAAAGCTGCCACGGTTAAGGGAAGTCAATGAGTATTTTATCCTCAGTTCAGTTTTCTTGCCAACATCCCATGCCGCCATCAGGTAGCTCCTCGTACCTTCTCCCGACAGTGCCGGTATGCTGAAACTCCAGACCAGGTCGTTTTCGTATGTGTAGATTCTTGAATTCCAGTCATCTGTATTGAAGATGCAATAACGGCACCAGACGCTCAAAGGTATTCTCCTGAATCTGCAGAACAGGTCGGTGAGGATCAGCGTACCGGTGCTTTTTCCGGGATCTGCAATACGGTAATCGGTTCTCAGGCTGAGGCAGAAGTTCTCAGAAGCACTGTACCTGGCGACAAGTTTAAGCCCGCTGACTTTGTTCTCTGCCAGTAAGGGAATCCTGTTTCCGGCAGCCGAATCCCGGGTGTTCATGCGCCTGCTGTACCATGCATCAAGACTTAGTTTCGGGGAGGGCATGCAGAGAATCCTTATTTCCTGGCGCCATCCGCGCGAAGGGGAGCTGTTCATATACCTGAGCCATGGATACTCAGACACGTCGCAGCCCCCGCTGATGAAAAGGTGCCTGGCTGCCTCCAGGGTGAAGTTGCAAAAGAGCCCCTTTTCGTTCGTTGTTGATGACCCTGTTCCCGGTCCGTTTGAATGGAATGCAAAATAACCCGGCTGATATTGCCTGTAAACAATGTTTAATGAAAGACGAGAGGACGGTTTTATTGAAATGCCCTGGACCAGGGCGGTTTTTTCGAGCCTGCTCAGCGACAGTTCCCCTGTGAAAAGAATCTTTCCTGCAATTACCGAGTAATATGCTGAGAAAAGGCTGTTGTAAGTGCCGCTGAATTCGAAAAGGCTCTCAGGACTGCCATCTTCCGCCGCTACCGGGACAGAAAAACGGTTCTGGCTCCAGAGCAGCCCTGTTCTTGCATTCCTGAATGAAATGGAGGCGTTGGCACCGAAGCATGTCTCCGAAACTGTATTCTTCTTTTTGAGTTCTGAAGAAGTTGTGTGCCAGCCCTGGGTGTAAAAATATGCTATGCTCCCGGAATCGATTCCGGGAGTGACGGTGGTACAGGCATCTATTGTGTTCACTGAAGCGAAGAGCGTCATTTCCCATCTGTCTGATCCGACAGTAGCTGCAAGTCCCCTGAAGAAGTTGTTCTCATCGGCCGACCTGTAAGGTTTCAATTCATCCCTCGATGAAATATTGCCCGGCGATGAAAGTGACAGGGCCGGCCTGAAGGCTGTGTTTATGGCGCTTCCCTGGCCAAAACGCAGTGAATAGTCACCGGCAGCTATTCTCTTTACGAACCCGCTGCCCGAATAAAAAAGATGGCCGGAGAGAAAGTCAGGCAGAGGTGCAGCCATCCTTTCGCCTGCATCTTTTTCAGCTGTCAGCCCGGCTGTGAGGCTGCCTTTCGTAATTGTGAATTTTGTAAGCATCTTCAGGGGTGAGCCGGCAAGGGAGGTATCTGTTTCACCTGGCCGGAATGAAAGGTTGCAGAGCAGAGAGCTGCTTACTCTTCCTGACTGCCTGGTTCTTCCGGTGCTGAAGTCACAGAATGCTTGTGCCATATCTGCTGCTGAGACATCGAAGCCGGGGATGTTCGATAGTTCCTGTACTGAAAGGACCGGGCCTGAACTGCGTATGTAATCAGCAAGCGATCTGACCTGGAAGTCCGAAAGGAAGAACAGCCTGGAGATTTCCTTTTCTGAAGGACTGCTGAGGGCGACCGGGTCTTCGAGCAGTTCCTGCAGGCGGTCGGTATAGGCAGTGACAAGATAAGGATCATCGGAACCTGCTGCCAGCCTCTCTGCTATGTGCATGATCAGGGGAGAGGCTGATTCTTGCTGTCCTGATGCCAGGGCCGGGTACACAAATGGGGTCAGCAGAAAAAGCAGGATATGGGCCACAGTCCTGGCAGCTCCTGCAATAATGGGAGCCCTGGGAGTCCTGTTAGCCCTGGAAATTTTTTGAGTCCTGGGAGCCCTGTCAGGAAATATTGCTTCCTGAAGGTGCTGGGATATATCAGCGGGCATTGTTGTTCATTATGAATGTAAGTGAAATGTTGCTGCTGATCCCGAGCCGCTGGTGAGTTATGAATGCAATGTCGGCTCTCATTGACCTGAAGAGGAAGCCTGTGCCCAGGCTGAACCTGTTGTCTTCGCTCGTGTAGCCTCCCCTTATCTTTACATTGCCTGCGGCTTCGAATTCAAAACCTGCTGCCAGGCCGAGACTGTGGCCGCTTGCAATCCTCAGCTCTGCTGAAGTAAAAAGATCGCCGGAAAGCCATATCCCTGCTCCGGCTCTTATGGAGGAAGGCATGTATTTCTTTCGCAGCGAGGGGGGCAGAGGATTAAAAATGTGTATTCCCACTGTTACTTTTTCCGAGGCAGAAATCGCAAGACCGGCTTCGAATGTAAGTGCCTGCGACGACCCGTATTCAACTGCATACCTCTCCCTGAAGTAATCGATCTGTATCCCCGCCGAAAGCTTTTCACCTGTCGTGATGCCGCAGGCCAGGCCAGCGGAAGACCTGCTGAAGTCAGCGTATCCGGAATGCGAGACAATGCCTCCGAGTGAAGCTTTACCTGCAGGTATGATGATGGCGGCATATTCAGTTCCAAGCTCACGCAGTCCGAACCTGTTTTCATAGCTGACGGCGGCGCCAAAAGCATTCTGATAAGGTAACAGGGCCTGGTTGTGAAATGCCGGCCAGAAACCTTCTTTCATTATACAGGCATAGCCCATCCCCGCTTCAGCAGCCCCGGCAGCAACGACAGTGGGGTCGCCTGCTGAGGCAGTGTGGAAGGAGAAAACAAGTAATAATGAAACAGATAATTTAAGCAGCGAGCCCAACTGTTCCGGAATATCGATCTAAGTTACAACATTCCGGAATATTATAAAAAAAAATCCCGGGCTTATCACACCCGTGACTACCCGGATCCGGATCCGGATCCTAATTTGTCTTGTATTCGAATTTTACAGCCTTCAGCTCCTCGTTTGCCTGGACAATCTTCTTTTTAAGCGACTCCTTGTATCTGACAACTTCTTTCATAACCTCGGAATTGCCTGTGGCTATTATCTGGGCAGCGAGTATTCCCGCGTTGAGAGAGCCGTTTATGCCGACAGTTGCAACCGGGATCCCGGGGGGCATCTGCACTATTGACAGAACGGAGTCGAGCCCTTCGAGCGAGGCGTTAATCGGAACACCGATTACAGGTAGGGAGGTCATGGAGGCAATAACACCCGGAAGATGTGCAGCCATGCCGGCAGCTGCAATTATGACCTTGATTCCCCTGACTGAGGCCCCTTTTGCAAATTTTTCGACTTCCTCAGGTGTCCTGTGGGCAGAAAGAGCGTTCATTTCGAAAGGTATCCTGAATTCATTCAGCACCGATGCTGCTTTCTCCATCACGGGAAGGTCGGATGTGCTCCCCATTATGATACTGACAAGTGGTTCCATATTTATTTATTATATTTAACTGTGGCGCAGGACAAAAATAAGCTATTATTTTCATATTTTCGCAGCGGTCTGAAACCTGAAAAACAAAAGAATGAAAGAGGTCAGTATACTCGACAAGCGATTTTCAGAATTCATTTCCGAGGAGAGCATAGAGCAAAGGATTACTCAGCTTGCTGAACAGATTAACAGCGAAATGGATGGTAGGGAAGTGATATTCCTGGGCATCCTAAACGGCGCCTTCCTCTTTGCTGCAAGTCTTTTCAGGCAGATAAAAATCGATGCCCTGATTTCATTTGTCAAGTTGGCCTCGTATGAAGGTACCGGGACGACTGGCAGGATAAAGGAACTGATAGGCTGGAACGAGGACCTGAAGGGCAAGACTGTCATTGTTATTGAAGATATCGTGGATACGGGTGGTACTGTGGAGAGGGTTGTTGACGAGCTTAAGATGCGAAAGGCGGCCGACATCCGCATTGCTGCGCTTCTCTTCAAGCCGGATGCCTACAAGAGAAATATCACGATTGACTATGTAGGCTTCAATATCCCTGACAATTTTGTAGTGGGCTACGGACTTGACTATAATGGCCACGGAAGAAACCTTCCTTCAATTTACACTCTTGTAAATTCTTAATTACTAATACATAACAAATAAAACTTCAATATGCTTAACTTTCTGATTTTCGGCCCTCCCGGGTCTGGCAAGGGAACACAGGGTGTACGCCTGGCAGGGAAATTCAACCTTCTTCATCTGTCAACCGGCGACATGCTCAGGGCAGAGATTGCTGCCGGGACTGAGCTCGGCAAAAAGATGAGCCTTATTATGTCGAAAGGAGAACTTGTTCCTGACGAAGTCGTCATTGAGATGATAGCAAACAAGATAGACGGCAGCAGCGGATGCGCAGGCTTTCTTTTCGACGGCTTTCCACGCACAGTAGCGCAGACTGCAGCGCTCGAGGACATGCTTAACAAGCGGGGAATGAAGATCGACAGCATGCTGGTTCTCGATGTTGATCACGATGAACTTGTGAAAAGACTTATCCTCAGGGCACAGGATTCCGGCAGGCCCGACGACAGCGATCCTGCCGTGATCGAGAACAGGATTGACGTATACAAATCGAAAACAGAGCCAATAATTGCCTATTGCCGCGAGAGGGGGATCTATGAACCGGTGAATGGCATGGGAGGGATAGAAGAGATTTTTGAAAGGCTTGCTGTTTTAATGCAGAAACATTTCTGAAAAGTGTCGGTATCAAACTTTGTCGACTATGTGAAGATCTATTGCCGCTCGGGAAACGGCGGTGCAGGCTCTGCACATTTCCGTCGCGAGAAGTTTGAGCCAAAGGGCGGTCCCGATGGCGGCGACGGCGGAAGGGGAGGACACATTATTCTTCGCGGCGATGACCAGATGTGGACCCTCCTTCACCTTAAATTCAGGCGGCACATTTTCGCTGAACACGGAGGAGGCGGCGGGCGCCAGCAGTCAACAGGAGCTGACGGCAAAGATGTTGTAGTTGAAGTTCCGCTCGGGACCATTGCCAGGAGTGCATCAACAGGCGAACAACTGTTTGAGATCACCTCGCACGGGGAGGACAAGATCCTTGTGAAAGGGGGAAGAGGCGGCCAGGGAAACACTCATTTCAAATCGGCCACTCACCAGACCCCGCGTTATGCCCAGCCGGGAGAGCCAGGCATAGAGGATGAGTTCATACTTGAACTGAAAATACTCGCTGATGTGGGCCTTGTAGGTTTTCCAAACGCCGGGAAATCAACACTGCTTTCGGTTGTCTCCGCAGCAAAACCAAAAATAGCCGACTATCCGTTCACTACTCTGGTCCCAAACCTTGGAATTGTAGGCTACCGCGACGACAAGTCCTTCGTCATGGCCGACATTCCCGGGATAATTGAAGGCGCTCATGAAGGGAAAGGACTTGGAATCAGATTTCTGAGACACATTGAGCGCAATTCCATGCTGCTTTTCATAATTCCGGCCGACAGCAAGGATATACGTCAGGAATATGATATCCTTGTAAATGAGCTTAAAATGTATAATCCCGAACTTCTCGATAAAAGAAGGATGCTGGCGATATCAAAGTCGGACATGCTTGATGAGGAACTCATGGGTGAGATCAGGAAAGACCTTCCCGACCTGCCGCGAGTTTTCTTCTCATCAATCACAGGAGCCGGGCTGGATAAGCTGAAAGACATGATCTGGAGCGAATTAAACAGATAGCAGGCCATGGAATTTCTTGCTGATGCCGACAGGCGCATCTTCCTGTTTCTTAATTCCCTGAACTCACCTTTCTTCGACGAGTTCATGCATTTTATGAGCGGGAAGATTATCTGGATTCCTCTTTACCTGGCGATACTTGTCGCCTTTGCCTTTAAGTACAGGAGAAAATTCCTTGTCCTTCTGCTTGTTATTGTGCTGGCAGCAACCCTGTCGGACCAGGTCACGCTTCACCTTTTCAAGAACGCTTTCGAAAGACTCCGCCCCTGCAATGAGCCATCGCTCAAGGCTCTTGTGCACCTTTATAACGGGGAATGCGGCAGCGGTTTCAGCTTCGTGTCGGCCCATGCGGCAAATTCATTCAATGTTGCAGTCCTTAGCCTTATGCTGATCGGAAGGCGCTGGTATACAATTGCAATACTGCTTTGGGCAGCAGTGATAGGTTACAGCAGGATTTACCTTGGCGTGCATTACCCGGCAGATGTGCTTTGCGGCGCAGCTCTGGGTTCGCTCATTGGCTGGAGTATGAGCCGCCTCTTTTTTGCAATTGACGAAAAGCTGCTGAAGAAAAAACCCTGGTTCAGCAGACAAACCTGAGATGCATTCAAAAGTATCTTGCCATGGAATTCATTGTCTCTGAATCGGATAATCCCTGTTTTAATCTTGCCCTTGAGGAAGTGCTGCTTACGGGGAGCACTAAGGAATTCCTGATGCTCAGCATTAATTCACCTTCAGTCATAATAGGCAAGCACCAGTGTGCGTTCAAAGAACTGAATCCCGGGTTTGTTTATGAAAGGAAGATTCCGCTTATCAGGAGGATATCGGGAGGAGGCACTGTTTATCATGATCATGGCAACCTGAACTTTGCCTTTATGCGGAACGCCGAACCCGGAAGGCAGGTTGATTTCAGAAAACATACACTGCCGGTGACGGAATTCCTCACTGCATCAGGTGTGGCCGCATCCTTTGAAGGGAAGAATGACCTCAGGGTGAACGGACTTAAAATTTCAGGCAACGCGGAACATGTTTACAGGGAGAGAGTGCTGCATCATGGAACGCTGCTGTTCAGTTCCTCTCTCGTCGACCTGCGTGAAGCACTCAGAAATAATCCCGGCCGTTATTCAACAAGGGCAGTGAACTCAAATCCCTCACATGTAGGCAATATCACAGGGTTCACCACAAAGTTCAGGGACATCAGGCATTTCAGGGATGATTTGCTGAATTTTATAATGGAGAAGGAGAAATCTGATAGCTTGTTCGTACTTCCGGATGATTCAAGGAAGAGAGCTGAAAGTCTTGCAGATACGAAATACGGGAGCTGGGACTGGAACCACGCTTATGGCCCGCACTATAAATTCACAAATGATGCAATTGTAAGTGGAGAGAAAATCCATATTGAATTCGCTGTGGATGAAGGCATTATAAACAATGTTGCTGCCAAAGGGGGAAGGCTGGCCGGGCAAATACAGGCAATGCTTGAAGGATGCAGGCACTCCCCGGGGGATGTCAGGGAGAAATTGGAAGCGCTGCCTTCAGGAATCAGTAGCGAAGAGGTGTTCGAATTTTTCTGAATGTTCCGGAACAAATGATTTGACTAAATTGCGATATGGGAATTCTGAAATCAGTGCTTGTGTGGATAATGGCCCTGGCCTATATTGTAATTTTCTTCCCTCTTACATTCATTGCCTGGCTGCTTCTTCTTCCTATTGACAGGGAGAGGACGGCAACCCACTGGCTTCTTGTGTGGCAGAGCTATTTACTCGCCATGGTGCTGCCGGCATGGAAAGTAGAGATTAGCGGTCTCGAGAGGATTTCAGGCGACACAACCTATGTCATAATCTCAAACCACCAGTCGATGCTCGACATTATCTTTCTCAACTGTATAAGGCAGAGATACAAATGGATATCAAAAATCGAGAATGAAAGGGTCCCTTTCATAGGCTGGTATCTGAAGATGGCAAAATATATAACTGTGAACAGGGGCGATGACGACAGCAAGGCCAAAATGCTTGACGATTCGCTGGCCTGTCTTAAGAGGGGAATATCAATAATGATCTTTCCTGAAGGCACAAGGTCGCGCGACGGCAGGATAGGCTTTTTCAAAAGAGGCGCCTTCCAGCTTGCAATGCAGGCAGGTGTGCCTCTTCTTCCCGTACTGATTGACGGCACGGGCGAAATTCTTCCGAAGCACGGACTGATTCTCGGTAGCGGTTACAGGATAAGGATAAGGGTGTATGATCCCTTAATGCCAGGGCAGTTTATGACCGATGACCCTGACGCCCTGGCGCTGAGGATACAGGAGTTCTACAGGGAGGAGCTTGAGAAAACAAGGGCAGGAAAGCACTGAAATGGCACACGACCCCGAATACAGGAGAATACTCTCGCGCATGGGCTTTTATGACTACCAGAGCCGGCTTATATACAGGCACGAGGGCCAGGAAGGCGGTTGGGACAGCCATACGGCGAACTGCAGGAGGTTCATTATGTCAGCCGTTGAAAGGCTGAGGCCCGCAACTGTTACAGTGCTTGGCAGCGGATGGCTGCTGGAGCTCCCGGCAGCCGAAATACTTGATTATGCAGACAGGCTTTATCTTGTTGATATAGTGCATCCTCCTGATCTTGTGAGGCAGGCTGCCGCCCATCCTGAAATCACCCTTGTCGAACAGGATGTCACAGGAGGCCTGATCAGCGAGGTATATTATAAAATGAAAGGCCACTCCCTGTTCAGGAAAAGAAGGAACCTTTCTGACATTACAATCCCTGACTATGATCCCGGGTTCGATCCGGGTCTTGTTATTTCACTTAATATCCTGACCCAGATGGAGTCCCTTCTCGTTGACTTTATCCGTAAGAGATCCTCTGCAAGCGAGGATGAATTAAATATCTTCAGAAGAACTGTTCAGAGCAACCATCTCCGCTTCCTGTCACGACATACCTCACTTCTGATAAGCGACACTGAAGAAGTGTTTACAGGAAGTGACGGTGACACCGAAACCGTAAGGACTCTGCTTGTCCCTCTTCCGTCCGGCAGTGTTCATGAAGAGTGGACCTGGGATTTCGACCTGAAGGGCAATGATAACTTTACAAGGAAGAGCATCATGAATGTAAGCGCTTTAATCCTCGGTGAAAATGGCAAGGACTGAACTAAAGGAGAAATACCTGGCTGCAGCGGAGAAAAATGAAATACAGGCTTCATCATCCGACAGGAAGCTGTTATGGCTTTCGCTGGTCAGGCTTCTTGTTTTCACAGCCGGGGCTGCTGCAACCTGGGCAGGGTTCAGTCTGGGAACATTAATGGGTATTTCGGTTCTGCTGATATCCCTTTCACTTTTTATAATCTTGGTTATTTTGTGGCAGAAGCAGTCGGACAGGAAAATTTACTTCCTGAGCCTGGCACGCATTAACCGTAATGAGGCTGCTGCTCTTGAAGGTGACCTTTCAGCCTTCGACAGGGGAGACAGGTATGCGGATTTCTCCCATGATTTTTCGCATGACGTTGATATTTTCGGGGAAGGATCGCTTTTCCAGCACCTGAACAGGACTGTCACTGGATTCGGGCGCGATATTCTTGCCGGCTGGATTTCAGATCCTTTACCCCTTTCCGCAAATGCAGTTATGAGGCAGAAGGCGGTGGAAGAAATGGCAGGGAAGGAGAAATTCAGGCATGAATTCATGGCGGCAGGAATGAGGATCCTCCTTGAAAGAGAAGATATGGATTCGTTGCTCGGATGGCTGAAGCAGTCTGAACCTGAGGGAAAACTGGTGTTAAGGAAGATTCTTTGCATAATTCTTCCCTTGCTTGCAATCGCATCGCTTATCCTCGCGATAGCAGGAGTGGCACCATTCACTTTATTCACGACAATTTTCCTTGTTAACCTGCTCTATATAGCTTCAGGACTGAGGGCATTAAACAGGATTCACGCATCGGTATCGAGGAAATACAATTTTCTTTCATCCATGCACGGACTTCTTGGAGTTTATGAAAAGGAGAGCTTTGCCTCAGAGGAGCTTGCGGCTATCGGGAGAAGCCTTGCCGGGGGAGCAGAATCGGCTTCGGCGGCTGTGAAAAGCCTGTCCCTCATAATCCAGGCATTTGATACACGCCTTAATATTATTGCCGGGGTACTTATGAACGGGCTTCTGCTCTGGGATTACAATACCTTGCTGAGGCTTGAAAGGTGGAAGGCAGTATACCGCGAAAGACTGCCCCTGTGGCTTGAGATGACCGGCAGGACAGATGCTTATATTTCCCTCGGCAACTTTGCCTTCAACAATCCGTCGTACAGATATCCGGGGATACAGGAGGGGGGAGCCCTTATCGAAGCTTCAGGGATGGGGCATCCGCTGATCCCTGAAGAAAGGAGGGTCTGCAATGATTTCTACCTGGGCAGGGGCCAGGTATGCATTATCACAGGGGCGAACATGGCAGGTAAAAGCACCTTCCTGAGGACTGTGGCTGTTAACCATGTACTTGCAATGACCGGAGCGCCGGTATGTGCAGCCGCTATGCGGGTTAATCCCGTGCGGCTTTTTACCGGGATGCGCACATCCGATTCACTGTCGCACAACGAATCATATTTCTATGCCGAGCTTAAACGACTTGGTTTGCTGAAAGAGAGGATAAGCAAAGGAGAGGAAATCCTCTTTCTTCTCGATGAAATCCTTAAGGGAACCAACTCAGCCGATAAGAGCAGGGGGTCGAGATTGTTCCTGGAAGGACTGATCAGGCTTGGTGCCAACGGGCTTATCGCAACTCATGATACATCGCTGGGTGACCTCGAAACATCCAACCGTGGAATTGTTGTGAACAGGTGTTTTGAAACTGAGATAAGCAATGACTCCCTCATCTTCGATTACATGCTGCGCGAAGGGGTTACAAGCAGGATGAATGCGACCCATCTGATGAAGCAGATGGGCCTGCTTTCATAATTCACCGGCATTGTTGAAAAATTCGGAGCCATGGGCGCCTCTTATTTAGTTATATTTGCGCAAAAATTCCGGAAATGTCAGTTGGATATTCTGAAGAGCATATCAGGACGCTCGAGTGGAGGGAGCACATCAGGCTCAGGCCGGGCATGTATATCGGCAAGCTTGGTGACGGATCGTCACAGGATGACGGCGTTTATGTACTTCTGAAGGAAGTGATGGACAACTCCATCGATGAATATATGATGGGTCACGGTAAAAAAATCGATGTGGCCATCATCGGGAAAGAAGTAAGGATACGCGATTTCGGGCGTGGTATTCCGCTTGGAAAGCTTGTAGATGCGGTGTCTAAGATGAACACCGGTGCCAAATACGACTCCAAGGCATTCAAAAAATCAGTGGGACTAAACGGTGTCGGGGTGAAGGCAGTCAATGCCCTCTCAAGCCGTTTTTCAATACGTTCCATCCGCGACGGTGAAGTGAAAGCCTGTGATTTTGAGCATGGCATAATTACAAAGGACCATCCTCTCAGGAAAACGGAGGAGGAAAACGGGGTGGAGGTGATTTTTCAACCCGATGAGGAGATGTTCGGCAACTACTTCTATATGTCGGAGTATGTCGATTCGATGCTCAAGAACTATGTTTACCTCAATGCCGGGCTAGTAATAAACTTCAACGGCAATAAATTCCTTTCCCGCAACGGGCTTGTCGACCTTCTCACGGAGAACATGAACAAGGAGGGCCTTTATCCGATAATCCACCTTAAGGGTGAGGATATTGAGGTGGCCTTCACCCACGGTTTGCAGTACGGGGAGGACTATTACAGTTTTGTGAACGGGCAGAACACAACCCAGGGAGGTACCCATCTCCTCGCTTTCAGGGAGGCTATTGTCAAAACAATCAGGGAGTTCTATAAGAAGGATTATGATCCCTCAGATATACGGTCGTCGATAATTGCTGCAATCAGCATAAAGGTTGAAGAGCCTATATTCGAGTCGCAGACAAAGACAAAGCTTGGCTCGAAAGACCTGGGACCCGACGGGCCATCGATAAGGAATTTCATAGTGGAGTTCATAAAAAAGCAGCTTGACGATTTTCTGCACAAGAACTCCGAGACTGCCAGGATACTGCTTAAGAAGATACAGGACTCTGAAAAGGAGCGCAAGGCAATATCCTCCATACAGAAGCTTGCCCGCGACAGGGCGAAGAAAGTGAGTCTGCATAACAAGAAGCTTCGCGACTGCAGGGTGCACTATAATTCAAATGATCCCAACAAGCTTGATTCTACTATATTTATCACAGAAGGTGATTCGGCAAGCGGATCAATAACAAAATCGAGGAATGTTGAGACCCAGGCCGTTTTCAGCCTCAGGGGAAAGCCTCTTAACTCATTCGGGCTCACAAAGAAGATAGTATACGAAAACGAGGAGTTCAACCTTCTTCAGGCCGCGCTGAACATAGAGGACGGCATCGAGGACCTGCGATATAACAATGTCGTGATTGCGACCGATGCAGATGTTGACGGAATGCATATCAGGCTGTTGCTGCTGACATTCTTCCTTCAG
>JALOMK010000178.1 GCA_025455505.1 Bacteroidales bacterium | reverse complement strand
TCGCATTTGCAAAGGTTCCTGTCCCCGATGTCGACCACGTTGAGCCGGTGGCTCCCCCTCCCCTTGTACCGCTGACGGGAACTGTGGTTGTCGATGCGCATATCCTGAGGTCGGCGCCTGCATTCACGGTGGCGGCAGGGTTTATTGTAAGGATCATTGCATCCGATACCCATCCGCAGGGTCCTGGAGGATCGTCTGTCGAGGCCGTTATTGTAACCGTTCCGGCTGCTATGTCGGCGGCGCTGGGGGTATATGTCGTTGTCGGCGCCCACACGTCGGCGAAGGTGCCGGTGCCTGATGAGGACCATGTGTGTGCCGAGGCCGAGCCTCCCCTTGTTGCAGTGAGTGTTGCTATGGCGTCGGAACAGATTGTCTGGTTCGGGCCTGCATCTATCGTGGGAGGAGTCAATATCGAAACAGTTACCGGGTCTGAAAGGGGACTGGGGCAGTTCGTCGGGGCCACACCGTAAACCTGGAGCGTGTATGTTCCGCTGTGCGACACCTGGTTGAAAGTGTTCGAAAGGTTTGTGTTAAGTCCTGAGCCGTTCTTGTACCATTGCTGCGACGAAATTGCAGGCGGCGTGTTCGGACTCGATGTGAGCGTGACTGATGTAGCTCCGTCATAGCAGAATGTGAGCGGGCCCGTGACGCTTATGTTCGGTTTGTTCGGGATCGGGTTAATCGTGAGGGTCACTGCAGTAGGCTGGCTCTTGCACATTATGCCCGTGTTGGCCTGGTCTACCGCGTAGAATGTGTAGGTTCCTGCAGTGTTTATCCATGTCGGGTTGAACGTGGCTCCGGAACCTACTTCAGTAGTGAGACCGGGGTTTGAGTACCCCGAAGCAGATAGCCTTGTTGGCAACAGTGGGAGCCGGCGGTGAAGCAACGACAACAATGTCGACGTAGGTGTCGACGTATTCGGGGTCGGTCCAGTTGCACTTGTTCCAGTACTTCATGTACACCCTGAAGTATTCCCCGGCCTTGCAGGTGTTTGGTATTGTGATTCCCCTGCTGAGCGAGCCGGGTGCCATCGGCGAGGGTGCGAACCTGCCGCTGACGCGCGGAGCCGCGCCGAGGGTTGCTATGTTTACAGTTCCGGTGATTGTGTTGAAGATGGTTCCTGCGTTGTTGCGGCCGTAGAGCCACTCCAGGTTACGCGGGTCGGAGTTGGGTATTGCCGTGAGGCCGCCGGGCACCGTGGGGTACTGGCAGTTCCAGTTGCTGTTGTCGCGCAGCACTATTGTCGTCTGGGTGCCGGCGCAGACCTGTATCACGGAGGAGCCGTTGGCGTTGTTCACAATCTGGAGGTAGCCGTCGCCGTCGGAGGGGATGTCGCGGCCATGGACAACTGCAACATACTGAACCCCGCGGGTCTCGCCGCAGGGGTTACGGATGCCGTTGCTGAACACGTAGTTGCAGTCGTACACCGAGGTGTAGGTGTGTGTCCTCATCGAGAGGGGCGGTATGGCGTTGGCTGATGGCGAGATGTAGTAAGCAGTTGATCCGTCGCCCCAGTCGAGTGTCCATTCCGTTCCGGCCTGTATTCCCGTGACATTGGGGTCGGAGCTTGTGAGCACGACGTTGAAGACGGCAGTTGTTCCCTTGTTGACGCAGATCACCGACTGCGAGAAGCCCGTGAGGATGTCGATGCGGGGGCAGGCGGGGGAAGATGAGTGTGAGAGTGAGGGTGAGAGCGGGAGTGAGGGTGATATTGTTTCCGGGTAAGCGGCATGTGAGAGTATGGAGGCAAAAAGGCAAGCGCTGTATATTATTGCTCTCACCGTGCCGCGTTTTGAATTTATGAAAAGATGGCTTTTCATCGTATTTTTAGCTCTCCTGTTATCAGCATTGACCCTCTTTCGTGAACAAGACTACAATAGTTTAAAAAGGGTTGCAGGCGCATGAAAAAAAATTTCACCGCCGGCGCAATTCCAATAAATTTTGACAAACCTTCACTTCCGGATGATAAACAGGTCTATTGCTTTTTGATGAAACGGGGATTTCATCATACCTATTATTTATTTATAGCAATAAATGAGTTCAGGACTTCACTTTTTATTTTCACGGCACGACCGGCGCCCCTGAAGGAAGTAGTTTATTATATTTTCCGATCCATGGTAAACTTATAATTTTAATAAAAGCCATCTTCCGGTTAGAAAACTGTTCAGAAAGCGACACTTCCTTGAAACGATTGCAATTCTAAAATTTATTACGTATATTTGTAAAATAATTATTACGTAATATGGACTCAAAATTAACCTTGAACATTGATAAGGATGTAGCCCGCAGAGCAAAAATCTATGCACGAAGCAAAGGACGAAGTCTCTCGGACCTGGTTGAGAACTATCTGAAATTACTTACAAAGAATACCCCGGCAGAAGATTCTGAATTAACACCAAGAGTAAAATCACTTCTGGGGAGCATATCTCTTCCCGGTGACTTTGATTACAAAAAGGAGAAAGCAGACTACCTTGCAAATAAATATCTATAGTATGACAGATTTATTTGTCGACACGGATGTCATTATTGACTTTTTAACAGACAGGAAACCATATTCAAGAGAAGCTGCCGTTATATTCACACTGATGGAACAAAATAAGCTGAGAGCTTATTCATCCTCATTGACTTTTAGCAACTTGTACTATGTTCTCCGAAAAATTGAAAGTCATAGCAAAGTCATCTCAAAACTGGACAGCCTGTCAAAGATCTTAAATATTCTTAAAGTAGAGGAACAGACAATAAGAAAGGCATTATCGTCAGGATTTCCTGATTTCGAGGACAGCATTCAATATTTTTGTGCCCTGGACAACAGAAAAATTTCTGTTATAATAACCAGGAATATAAAGGATTATAAGAATTCAGAGATACCGGTCATGACACCCGGGGACTATTTAAAAACAATCAGCACCTGAAACGGAAAGGCCCCTCTTCAGTATCGGCAAGGACGATCTCACGTAAAATGCCGGGGCGGTTTGCCGGGCACCTGTATGTCTTTACAATTCAGCCAGGATGTTTTTAATTTCACTTATTGCATATAAAGGCAGATTTATCAGCCAGTCCTGCTTACGAAAATCCGACATGGATGTTCGGACCGAGACAGCCGGATTGAACTTTTCCCTGTATACTTTTAAGCTTTTCGCCTGTAGATTTTCTTCAGCTTTAACTTCAACCGGAACAACCTTTCCATTGATCTGGAGAATGAAATCAATTTCAGCAGTTGAACTTTCAGCAGACCAATAATGTACAACAATGTCCTGATTACTTATAACTTGTTGCAATACATACTGTTCAGTGAGAGCACCCTTGAATTCTGAAAATATTGAATTTCCCTCAAGGAGCGTTCTTGCATCAAGATCACTCATTGCAGAGATGAGTCCTATATCAACCATGAACAACTTGAAGATTTTACTCTCTTCATAGGCCTTCAAGGGAATAGCCGGTTTCTTTACCACGCAGATTTTATGTATCTGGCCGCAGTCTGTCAGCCACATGATAGCTGATTCATATTCTTTTGCTCTTGACCCCTCCCTCATCATACCATATATAAACTTACGGTTCTCTTTTGCCAGCTGGGCGGGAATTGCATTCCATACCATCCTTATACGCGGAACAATACTGGACGGAGCATGTTTCGAGAAGTCATGTTCATAAGCATCCAGAATTTGCTTTTGAATAGCACGCACATCGCTGAAACTTGAATTTTCGCTAAATCTCATTACAGCTTCAGGCATGCCACCAACATAATAATAGTGTCGCAGATGTTCAATGTACTTTGATTTATAAGCAGTTATTAATTTCCAGTCTTCTGAACGGAGGATTTCCACCAGAGAGTTTTCCCCCACAGCATTCAGAAATTCCAGATAGGATAATGGATAGAGATCCATAAATGTAATCTTGCCGACAGGAAATGAAATATCTGAATGAAGGGCAAGGCCCGGGAGAGACCCCGCCGCCATAATGTGAAACTCCGGAGCATCTTCATTAAAGTACTTCAAAGAGGTAATTGCCTCAGGGACAGCCTGAATCTCATCAAAGATCAATAAAGTATTTTCAGCCTTTATAACCAGACCGGTCTCTGCCTGAAGTGCAATAACAATCCTCTTAATACTAAAGTCATCTGTGAATAAGGATTTAAGATGTTTGCTCTTTTCAAAATTAATGTAAACGGTCTGTGCATATTGTGATCGTGCAAATTCCTTCATTAGCCATGTCTTCCCGACCTGCCTGGCACCCCTTATTATTAATGGTTTACGGGAGGCAGAATTTTTCCAGCTTATCAAATCCGTGATTTTTGCTCTTAACATACCTTGCATTTTTTACAAATATACATTTTTTTGAACGTTTTTATGTAATATCATACATTTTCTTGAATGACTATATGTATTATTCTACACTTTACCGAACGACTATATTGAGACTTTCACCGCAGCCGGAGGAATTTTCGAGGGAGTTCGGCACGGGAGCCGGCAGCATGGTTTTCAGTGAGCTCCGGGCCGGCCTTTATCTTTATTTTGCTGCGAATTATTTCGCAACTTTATGTCCGAATATTTTCGCAACGAATAATCCCGGAAAACGAGGCCGGTGATGCAGGAGTTGGATTGTTGCGAAAATAAGCCTGTATGTGTCTGTATTACAAGCACAAAACGAACTTTAGTACAATTTTGCATTTGTTTTGCATAATTGTACTATTATTGTTTATATTTGCAAGATGATAAGAAGGGACATTGAAACAAAGCTTGTTCAGCTTGCCGGAAAATTCCCTGTAGTATCTGTGACAGGACCAAGGCAGTCAGGAAAAACAACTCTTATTAAAGCTGTTTTTGCCGGCTACAGGTATGAGAATCTCGAAGATCCCGGGACAAGGCTCCTGGCCCAGGACGATCCTCTCCGCTTTCTCGGGAACGGCAGGAAGCTGATAATAGACGAAATACAGCGGGTTCCGGCCCTGTTCTCATATCTCCAGGTAATCAGTGACAGGCATAACATCAGCGGTGGATTCATAATCTCAGGTTCGCAGAGTTTCCTTCTGAACCAGAACATTTCCCAGTCCCTCGCCGGCAGGGTTGCGGTGCTAAACCTGTTACCCCTGAGCCTGTCGGAAATTTCAGGCGGAAAGGATATTGATGGCAGCTGGGAAAAATTTGTACACAGGGGGTTCTATCCGAGGATTTATGACAGGGAAATAGATCCGTCTGACTTTTATCCCAACTATCTTCAGACCTATGTGGAGCGCGATGTAAGGCTTCTGCAGAACATACACGATCTGAATGTTTTCATACGTTTTCTAAAACTTTGTGCCGGACGGACCGGACAACTTATAAGTTTCACATCGCTTGCAAACGATTGCGGAATCAGTGTTAACACAGCACGGGCGTGGCTTTCGGTGCTCGAAGCCAGCTATATTGTTTTCATGATCCAGCCTCATCATCTGAACTTCAGCAAAAGACTCGTAAAAAGTCCTAAATTGTATTTTGTCGATACAGGACTGGCATGCTCGCTTCTTGGCATAGACTCACCTGATCAGTTAGCTTCTCATTACCTCAGGGGATCTCTTTTTGAGAACTTTATACTGTCCGAACTTATGAAGTCCAGACTGAACAGGGGTATAAGGCCAAACCTGTACTTCTGGCGCGACAATAAGGGTACTGAGATTGATTGTATTATTGAGGGAGGGAATGACCTGGCGGCTCTGGAAATAAAATCAGGCAACACTTTTGACCCTGATTATTTCAGAAATATCCGTTACTGGAACAGGCTTTCCGGAAGCAAGGCCGGAAGGTCCTTTGTGATATACGGAGGAGAAAGCCAGGCAGAAACCAAAGATGGAACGCTTGCAGGCTGGAAGGATATTGACAAACTGCCGCTGTAATTGCGGCATTTTCGAGGGAATTCGGCACGGGAGCGGGCAGCACCGTATTCAGTTCGCTGCAGCGTCTTGCCGCGAGGGGAATTGTAATAAAGGAAGGGAACTCGTATTACATCGACGATCCCTTTTTCAGGAGGTGGATTGTTGTGAGAAGAAGCCTGTAAGGACCTCATACCGCTCCGCCAGTTGGCGGACGCAAACCCTCATACCTCATTTACCTGAATCTCTCCTGGTACGAGGGATCATTTTTCATAATGGCAGCGCTCGAGGGGTAGTTTTCGATGAACCACACCATGAAGGCAGTAACGTCGATCTTTTCGGAGAGCATCTTATCGCGGCGCAAACGAAATTCTTC
>JALOMK010000177.1 GCA_025455505.1 Bacteroidales bacterium | reverse complement strand
AGCAGCTTCATCAAAGGAGCCGGGATGAATGGCGCCTTAGTCTATTATGATCCCAATTTCAGGAAAACGCATATTTCAGACCTTGACAAACTCAAACCCATGATAATCGAGAACATGCAGGCTGCATCGGTTGTCAGGGGCTCTGACGAGGATTTTCAGAATATCTTCGGGGCCACGGGACCCGATGAAGCATGGGATGCAGTCAGAGCTTATTGTGGCTGCCTGATTTTTACGGCCAGCACTGATGGAGTCTGGATCAGGACCGGATCCTTTTCCGGCAGGTTCCCGGTGAAAAAAATCGATCCCGTGAGCACAATAGGCGCAGGCGATAATTTCAATGCCGGAATAATATCATCTCTCTACAGGATGAAAATAGGACCATCAGACCTCGCCGGCCTTGGTGAGAGGGAATGGGCAAAAATTGCGGCAGCGGGCGTCGATTTCGCTACAAATGTCTGCCTCAGCTACGAAAACTATATAGACCTTGCATTTGCAAGAAGGTATTTTTCAGCGTCCAGCGACCAGATGTAATCGTTTTTAGAAACTATCTCGTGCAGTCCCTCGAATAATTTATCGGTTTTGCCAAGTTCAGCCAATTTGTACAAGGACACAAGAGGCATTGAGATATTTGTGTAGATCAGTTTCTTCCCTCCCGGAATATGTGGCAGATTGAGTGTTGTGTCGACAACTGAATCGAGGCCTCCCACATGCGTAACCATAACTGCAGGATTTATTCTTCCCTCTCCCATAAGTTGCAGCGATTCGACCATGTCGTCGGTGTTTCCGCCAGAGGTCCCTACGATATGTGTGAATGCGTAGTGAACATTGTAAAAGTTTAGCTCTGCCCTGAATTCAGGATTTGTGGGGCCGGCAAAGAAATTAAGGCACCCGTCGAAGCCAAGGATGGCGTCGGCCTGTTCAATGACCTGCCTTACAGGGGCAAATACAAAAACATCATCGAACCCTGTATTGTCAGTGAGCTGCTTAAGGTAAGCCACAGGATCATCGACCTTTGCTGTATTGACGTATGCAAGTTTAATTCCTCTTTCGAGGGCATGTTCGGGAGTGAAGAGGCAGGCGGCCCTCGAAAGGCGACTGTCGTCAATATCGGTGACTACAAGGAAGGCCGGCCGCCTGTCACAGTGCAGTGCATAGTCTATTGCGCCAAGCCCCATGGGGCCAACTCCCGCCAGGATAGCCATCTTCCCGCCTGGCTTTATGCCCATCTCGTGCTTATATGTTCCGGGAGGGACATGATAGCTGGCATGGAAAGCTCCGACTATGCACGACATTGGTTCCGACAGCGACGCAGGGAAGAATGCCTCGCCGTCGTAGGGGAGCAGGCAATCGGCTTCCATAACTATCGGAGGTATTATAATATGTGTCGCATCTCCTCCTATAAACCTGTAGGAATATCCCGGGGCATCAAGGGTCCCTGCTTTTGCCATCGCCGGCTGAATTGAGAATTTCTGCCCCTTCGAGAATTTATGCCTCCATTTTTTCCCGACATCGAGGATGATGCCCGAAAATTCATGGCCTATTATTGTCGGATTAATATCTATGTCGCCGGGCACTCTTTTGTGGTCAGCTCCCTGAAGCGCCGCCTTGTGCGATGACATGCATATGCTGTCGGAGACAACCTGGGCCAGTATCTCGTCATCTTTCATTTCAGGAAGCTCAAATTCTTCGAGCCTCAGGTCCCTTTTACCATATATTCTGACAGCCTTTGTTTTCATTGTAAATAATAATCAATATTATTTAAGTCTTGCAGTCCTGCAGTCTTGTTTTATCATCCGTATCCGCCGGTTGGCGGAGAAGGATGGCAGTCTTCTTTCGTCCTTTACTCCGTTATAACTTGTGCCTACCCCAGCATCACCTGTCCGCCGGTGACAGGGATGGCCTGGCCTGTTTCGTATTCCTGGTCGATAATATAAAGTATAGCCTTCATTACATCTTCGAGCCTGCAGCCTCTTTTCATCGGAACCTGGTCCTCATAGTATTTCCTGACGTCATCTATTGTCTTTGCACCAGGCACCTTTCCCGTTTTAAGGTACTGTACAAACAAACCGTTGACCGGATCAGACCAGAGGGGTCCTTCATAGAAGTTTCCAGGGCACACCGAGTTGACCTTTATGTTATGCGGGGCAAGTTCCATTGCAAACGACTGGGTGAGCCCTATGCCTCCGAACTTGGCACCTGCATAAGCGAAATTCCTGTTGCTCCCGCGCAGACCTGATTTTGAATTTACCTGGATAATGTCGGTGAAATAACCGGGTTTCTCCCTGTTCTGAATCTTCAGAACTTCGGAAGCGTATTTCGCGCAATGGAAATATCCGTTGTAATTAACAGATGTTGTGAAATTGAATGTTTCAGGGTCCATCTCATCGAGTCCTCCTGCCCTGAGGACGCCTGCATTTGATATTACAAGATCTATGCCGCCGAAATCCCTTACAGCCGATTTCATAAGCGATTCCACCGACTCAGGGTCAGAAACATCAGTTCTGACGAATACCGAATGATTTGAGGATTTCGTGCTGTTCAGTTCACCGACAAGCTCGTTGCCCGTTTTTTCATTAAGGTCGGCAACTACTACGTTCATATTCAGCTTTGAGAGAGATTGGGCAATGCCGGCACCAAATCCCTGGGCTCCTCCTGTTACTATTGCAGTCCTGTCGGAATGCCTGTTTTCAGATGCAGCCCCCTGCGACACTTTTCTCCTGTAGTTTTCAACCTCCCAGTTGTCGATAAATGCAACCTGGTCGGGACTAAGGTATTTCACACCTCCCAGTTTTTCGGCAAAATTCACTATCCTTGCCATGTCCTCATATACATCCAGTATAGTCCCGGCCGCAGCATAGCTTTGTGCTGCCGCAAATACACCGGCATCCTTTATTACTATCACACGCGGCATGTAACCATATTCGGAAATAAAGTGAGGTAACTGGTACCTGAAAGAATCAGTTATTTTTTCGGCCGTCGAGGACTGGTCGATATACATGTACCGTGCCTTGCAGTAGACAATTATATCAGGTGTCAGCGGCATTGACACCTTGTGAAAATCCTTCTGGCTTCCTGAATACTCGGTAAGCAGGGTATTGTTCCTATATCTTATGACAGCAGGCTTTTCAGTGCCGAGAAGCATTCGCAACACCGGCAGGACCTTGTGCATCACTTCATTGTATGCAGCTGTTTCAACTTCAGCGTGCTGTCCTATTTCACCGCTGATAGTATTCAGCAGGTGATCATATATTTTCTTTATCTCAGAACAGGTATCTGCAGCCACGAAGGAGCCGTGATTCTCGAGCAGTATCACTGAAGGGCACCTGCCGTGCCTTGCTTCATAAGCAGCGATTTCCTCCTTTAACCTTTTAAAGAGTACATATCCGGGGTCGGTATATGGCATGAAGAGAGCACTGTCGCCGAAAAGCTTTTCGCTTAGTTTCCTGGCGTTCCTGCTGCATAGCAGTCCGTTAATTACAGCAGGATGAAGGTGTACAACGAACCTGTATCCTATGAGTTCGTGCAGCGAAGTTTCAACTGAGGGCCTTTTTCCTTTCAGGGGATCGTCAATACTCCTGTAGAGGTCCTCCTTAACTTCTTCCTCGCGCTTCATTGGATCCTCAGAATAGTTCTTGCTGCCGATTACCTTAAGTTTCTCGCGGCTGAGTGCAACAAGTCCTTCCTCATCAAGTGCGGCGAGTGATGTGCCGCTTGACTTTATCCAGATTGTTCTATCATCCTTGAATGAAGTGTTTCCCCCGCCTGCGATGACATAATCCTTTGAAGATCCGTAGAATCGTGATATTTCCAGGAGTTCCTTAAGTTCAGCTTTCATTCCCGTACTTGTTTAGGTAATATTCAATTATCATCCGCCCGAGGTGGACGAGATCCTTTTTCTGGCTTGCGCTGTGCCTGCCGTCGGGCAACACATAGCCCTGCCTGCCGACTGCCCTGAGATATTGGTGTGCAGCTATCACGCAGGCGCCCTCCCATGCAACTTCCTTGAGGTAAGAATCAAGAATTGCAGATCCTCTTGCAGTAACAGACAGCGGAATCATTTCGGGTGTATTGTGTTCAGTTCCGAAAGTGATAATGAAATCTCTTTCATCAAAAAACCTGACAAACTCAGTTAGTATATTAATGTCATTCCTGCCCGGGATCAGTTCAATGCATTCAACTCCCAGTTTCCTGAGAGAATCATGAAGCCTTTCGAAATTCCCCTCAAATTCAGTGAATTTTCCTGCTGGGTCATCGAGCAGCACAGGGTAGCACGGAATTCCTCCTGCTGAAGTTATAATCCTTATTATTTTCTTCAGGCTGAGGAAGGATTTTCCGTTCTCAGGGACAAATGCCGTACCTCCGCTTTTCAGTATATTGTTCCTTATTTCGTTCTCAAGGGATGCCGGTTTTGAGTAATCAGCACTGCTTTTCTTTCCCCCGTAAAGCGATTCGAGAAAGACTCTGATTTCGTCATCCGAACTGAAGTTCCCCGATGCCGCTATCCTCAGGGCTTTTGCTATATGCCTCTCCCTGACAAGACCGCTTGTGTACTCCCTTTTGACAGTTTCATAAGTCAGTTTTAAAGCACTGTGTTTTTCAGGGATCAGGCTGTTCAGCTTGTCGATCATAGACTTCACCTGTGACTGGCTTTCATCTATTACGCTTCTGAGCTGGCGGCGCATGAAGAAACCAGGCTCGAAGGGGAAGTCAAGTCCCTTTCCGCTGAAGT
The DNA here is from genome assembly GCA_025455505.1 of Bacteroidales bacterium. Lineage (GTDB taxonomy): Bacteria > Bacteroidota > Bacteroidia > Bacteroidales > VadinHA17 > LD21. The sequence continues at coordinate 675 of JALOMK010000177.1, read as the reverse complement.
AAACGCGTCCGGGATTGTTGGGATCATTGATCCTGATACCTTTTTTCTGTTCCTCTTCCATGAGCCCTATGAACTCAATGTTGAAGAGAGGGAAGATCCTGTGCTCCAGGCACCCGGCATGGAAGTCCTGGTAGCCTGAGGCTACATTGAAATCATTTATGCCTAGCACGCTTATACTCTCACCACCGGCCATTTCAAATATTGAATTCATCGAAGAGAATGCGCTAAACGAAAACGGAGTATGAATATGTCCGTTTACATCCCTGAAATCGGGAACTGTGACACCCTGCATCTCAGCCGCTATTTTGTCGAGGCCCGGAAATTCTGACAGGAAGTATTTCATATTGATCTTCTGTTATTCAATTTTTATAGTGTCAAGCAGTTCTGTAATATTCTGTTTTTCAGATACTGAAAGGGTAAAATCTGCAGCCTTGACGTTCTCAAGCACCTGGGCCGGATTCCTGGCCCCTGCAAGTACACAGCTTATTCCGGGTTGGCTCATTGTCCAGTTAAGGACAAGCTGGGATGTTGTTACCCCTCTGTCGGAGGCAAGTTCCCCGAGGGCATCTGTCAGATGAAGTATCCTCGAGAAGTTTGGCTCCTTATAGTACTGGGTTGAGGGCCTGGTGTCACCTTCATTGAAAATATGGCCGTGCCTGATCTTGCCGGTGAGCA
>JALOMK010000176.1 GCA_025455505.1 Bacteroidales bacterium | reverse complement strand
GCTGTGATATCGCGGTACAGTTCATATATTCCCCTGATGCCGCTATGCCTGTTCTTAAGATCGGGATGGAAGAAGCTAAGACCTTTAACTCCCCTGAAAAAGGGCCTGAATGATTCCTTTGTAAGCATCACTATCTCAGCATCAGGATATTGCTGTCTCATGCCGGCAAGCACCGGCACCGTAAGCGCAACGTCGCCCATTGCTGACAATCTGATTACAAGAAGCCTCATATCAGTATTTTTCGTACGATTTTTCCTCGATGAGTCCCGAGTCTGTTTTTATATTGATCTCCCTCTTGATCTCTGAGCGCCTGTCGTTGCGGAAGTAAACGGCACGTGCGGTTTCAATGAATTCACTGCCGAAATCCTTATTCCTTTCAAGGTCACGGATCCTGTCCTCGATGTCCCACAGTTCGCTGTTTACTTCATAAAGGGCATTATAGAGCGGATCGTCAGTGCCCAGTATTGCCCTTGAAGCAGCTGACAGCACCTCAAATTCCTTTTTAAGGTTTTCAAGCTTGGCCTTGTCGCTGATCCTTTCAAGCTTTATCTGTATTATCGTGAGCTTGTCTATTATCTCACCGTTTGAGACTTCTATCTTCATGTTAAGGATAATATAAATCAAAAGTACAATCTTTTTGCAAGACGGGAAAGAACCAAGGTTTGTCAGCCCGCCTGAAGCCAGGCGCAGGAAAGAGCCTGAATCCGGAAAATGAGTTCGGATTGCGGGGAAACGCTAACGGCATCGATATTCAGGCAAGGAGTTTTCGGCTAAGATCCCTGAAAAAATGACTTAATAGGGGTCAACATCAACCGAAATTCTCAGGGATGAAGCTCCCTTTGCATGTTCAAGGCGTTCTATGGCTTCCATCAGCAACTCTTTGGCCCTCACAGGAGGCTTATCTTTTTCAATCTTAAGTATTATTGTTTTCAGGTACCAGAGCTGCACCTGTCCAATGAGAGGTGATTCAGGACCTAGCACCCTTTTGCCGAAAATCGCCCTGAGGTCATTGCCAAGAACGGCGGCAAAGTCGTTAAGCATTGATTTATCCCTGTGGCGAAGAGTGATCCTTATCATCCTGCAGAAGGGAGGGTAGTTGAAGGCTTCCCTTTCTTCGGACTGCAGCCTGAAAAGACCTGCATAGTCATGCCTGAGAACCAGTCTTATTATCCTGTTCGCTGGGTCGGAAGTCTGGATTATCACCCTTCCCTGTTTCTGTCTTCGCCCTGCCCTGCCGCTTACCTGCTCCATCATCTGGAAGCTTCTTTCATGTGCCCTGAAGTCTGGGAAATTGAGCATATTGTCTGCATTCAGTATCCCGACAACCGTAAGGTTTTCGAAGTCGAGTCCCTTCGAAATCATCTGGGTGCCTATCAGTATGTCTATCCTTCGCTCCTCAAAAGCCTTTATTATCCTCGTGAACGAATTCCTGCCCCTTGTTGAATCCTGGTCCATCCGTGCCACCCTTGCCGAAGGAAAAATAATCTTTATCTCATCCTCGATTTTTTCGGTACCGTATCCTTTTGTTACAATTCCCGCTGAGCCGCAGTTGCCGCATTTGTGAGGCATACCTGTTGAATAACCGCAATAGTGGCACACCATCCGGCCTGCCGATTTATGATATGTAAGGTTTACGGAGCATTGTATGCATACAGGTATCCATCCGCAATCGGAGCACTCGATGTATGGTGAAAAGCCACGCCGGTTACGGAAGAGTATTACCTGCTCCTCCCTGCCAAGTGCATCATCGACAGCCTCAAGGAGTTCAGGTGTGAAATGAGAAACCATGAGTTTCTTCCTGTAAGCTTCCCTTGTGTTGGCAAGAATTATTTCAGGAAGCTTTATCAGGCCGTACCTCTCGGAAAGAGCAGCCAGTCCATACTTTTCCCTTATTGCATTATTGTAGCTCTCCACTGAGGGTGAGGCAGAACCCAGGAGCGTAAGGGCACCGTGCATCGAGGCGAGCATTATTGCCGAATCGCGTGCATGATAGCGGGGTGCCGGGTCGTGCTGCTTGTAGGAGCTGTCGTGCTCCTCATCGACAATTATCAGACCCAGGTTACTGAAAGGAAGGAAAAGCGAAGATCTTACACCGAGTATTAACCTGTATCCCATTCCGGCTACATGCTTCCAGATTTCAGCTTTCTCAGGTTCACTGAACCTTGAATGGTAAATCCCTGTAAGCTCTCCGAAATGCCTCTTCAGCCTCAATATTATCTGTGTGGTCAGGGCTATTTCGGGAAGCATGTACAGGACCTGCTTCCCCTTCTTCAGCTGCTCCTCTATGAGATGGATATATATCTCCGTCTTTCCGCTTGAAGTAATTCCGTGAAGAAGAACTACATCCTTTTCCCGGAATAATGTCCCGATCTTGTGCAGGGTCTCATCCTGGGCTTTGCTTAATATTTTCAGCGGTTCACAGTCAAGCTGTGAAAGTTCAAGCCGCGACACTTCCCTGCTGCTAACTTCAAACACTCCCCTGGCGACAAGGGCATCTGCAGTGGCAGGCGAACTGCCGCTTTCCTTAAGAAGATGAGCCTTCCTCACAGGCACGGGCTCCATCCCGGCAGTATATCCCGTCATCCTCAGATAAGTTGCCAGCAGTTCCTGTTGTTTCGGGGCCCTGGCCAGCCTGTCGAGAATGCTGTTCAGAGATTCATCATCATGTGGGCGGCTAAGGGCAATGAATGTCTCGCTGCGTGGCCTGAAACTACCGTAATTCAGTCCCGAGGGAAGGGCAGCCTTCATTACTTCGCCCTCGCCGCAGAGATAATAAGACGACATCCACTTCCAAAGGCTGAGCTGCCTTTCATTAATGAGCGGTGATGACACAACGACATCTTCAATATCCCTTATCGTCTCGAAGGACGGCCTTTTAGTATGAATGGCTGCCACAACACCGGTATAGGTGCTCTTTTTGCCGAATTTCACAAGAACGCTTGCTCCCGGGACCACGAGGTCCCTGAACCTGGCGGGCACTGAGTAGGTGAACCTCCCCATAACTGCCACCGGCAGTATAATATCGGCATAGAGCGTTTCGGCCATTTTATGGATCACTTCGCGCGGATGTATTCCGACATAACAGCGATGAGCTGGTCTTTTCGTATGGGTTTGATGAGACAGGCTTCACAGCCTGCTTCCAGAATAATGTCCTTGTCATCCTCGAAGACAAAGGCCGTCTGGGCAATAATAGGGATGTCCTTCCTTATCTTCCTGAGTTCCCTGGCAGTCTCGATCCCGTTCATCTCAGGCATCTGCATATCAAGCAGCACTACATCAATATCATTGTTTTCCCTCATGATATCAAGCGCCTCGAACCCTGAACGGGCGGGGAGAACCACGATGCCGGTATCCCTTAGAATCCTGTCGAGATATATAAGTACATCACGGTTGTCGTCAACAATAAGGCATTTTCTTGAGGCCCAGCTTACTGTTTCAGCAGCATCCTGTTCCTGGCCCCTGAAACGATGCTTTATGCTGCCTGCCGGCCTGAATGGTATCTGAATGCGGAATTCCGACCCGACTCCCTTCTGCGATTCCACCGTTATCTTGCCTCCAAGTCTTTCCACAACGGCCCTGGCGAGGGTCAGCCCTACTCCCAGCCCCTCGAAGGGGCGATGGTGACCTGCTATCTCCTGGCTGAAGCCCCTGAAAATATGTTCAAGGTAATCGCTGTTGATACCTATTCCTGTGTCCCTTACAGAAAAAATGAGGGCTTCAGCATCCTTGTTACAGCTGAGCCCGATACTTCCCGTCAGTGTGAACTTAACTGCATTGTCGAGGAGGTGCAGAAGTACCCGCCTGAGCCAGGTCCTGTCAGTGAATATAAGGTCATACTCCCCGGGTATTGAATTCAGGACATCAAGCTTAAGCGTTTTTGTACTGCGTGCAATGTTCCTTACAGTTTCGTCGGAGACCTCCTTTACCAGCTGCCTCAGGGAAGTCTCTTCATAGGCAATCTCGATCTGTGAACTTTCGAGGCGCGAAAGGTCAATTATGTCGCCGATAATCTGAAGCAGCTTCTCACTGTTGAAAGTTATCTGCTCAATATACTGATTCTTTTCCTCATCGCTGAGCCGGTCGGCAAGGAGAAGGTTTGAAAATCCCACTATACTGTTGAGAGGGGTCCTTATTTCGTGCGACACATTGGCGAGGAAGTTCGATTTGAGCTTGTTGCTTGCCTCCACCTCGAGGTTTGCCTTAATAAGCGCCTCATGTACTTCCTTGAGCCTTGTAACGTCACGTGAGATATTCAGTGCGCCCAGTATTTCGCCCTTATCGTCTCTAACGGTTACCGAACGGCTCGACAAAATAACATAATACCCGTCCCTGTGCCATAGCCTCAGCTCGCTGTCGTGGAATCCGCTCTGAAGCAGGGCCTGCACCCTCTTAGCCTCATAGTCGCGGTCATCGGGATGTATCAGGTTCCAGTGCTCGGTTTTGTCGTACGATTCCTTTGTAAGTCCAATCATCGAATAAAAGGCATCATTTGCATATCGCAGTTTCCAGTCGCGGTCGTAGAATGAGATCCCATCCTCGGCAGACTGTACAAGACTGCGGTAGAAGCGCTCCGATTCTGACTGGTCCATATTGATGTCAGCAGCCTTCCGCACCGGATTTGCGGAAACCGATTCGAGTCTCGAATTCATCTCCGCCAACTCTTTTTCCTTCCCCAGCAACTCGGCCTTATACTTCCTTATCGTCCTTATAATATAAAGACCTGCAAAGGCTGACATTACAGCAAGTGTTGTACCAGCGATTATTACAAGCTGCACTTGAGCCGACAGGAGAACCGGTATTGAAGAATTGATCATAATCGCATCAGGCTGAAGCTTTAGTCCTGCATCTTTCGTTTTATGAGACTGTGCAATTTACTGATAAAAATGCTAACTTGCACAGCTTGAAAAGACGATAAACGGATATCAGGAATGGAGAAAGACGAAAAGAAGTTTTCAGGAGGCAAGCGATACCGCAATGATGACATAACAGTATTCTGGAAGCCGTCGGCGTGCATCCACGCCTCATACTGCTATCGCGAGCTGATAGAGGTATTTGATCCAAGCAGGAGGCCGTGGGTTGACATGAAAGGCGCAACCACCGACAAGATAATAGAGGTCGTGAACCTTTGTCCTACCGAAGCACTGTCATGGAAGTGGAACGATGAGGCAAAAAATGAAAATGTCGATAACGACCAGCTCAACCACGTCAAATTCAGGAGGCCGGAGCTTGCAAGCCTGCCCGACAGCGGGGCGGAAGCGCCTCCCGTATCGGTGAAGGTCATGATAGACGGACCTGTTGTTTTCAAGGGTAATTTCAAATACACTTACAACGGAGTGACAAAGGTGATGGAAGACGGGATCCTGTCTATATGCCGTTGCGGGGCAAGTGACCATCAGCCATTCTGCGACGGGAAACACAGGA
>JALOMK010000175.1 GCA_025455505.1 Bacteroidales bacterium | reverse complement strand
CTTCTGGCACACTCGCTGAATTTACTCCTTCTTCCCAGGCAGATGATGAGCCGGCAGGGATTACGCCGGTAAGCGATGAGTTTGCCGATGAGCCTGTTAATGAATCTCTCAGGAGCCTGAAAAACCTTACTATCGGGACATCATCGTCACTTCCGTATTTCAACGAAGCGTCCAATAATGACATCTACAATAGTGACAGCAGGCAGGAACGCTGGTCCCTGGGCGCAATAGCCTCGCCAACATTCTATTCACGAATCGGAGGGAATGAGGATGCATCAGTACAGCAAATGAAATCATCTGAGCAATCTCAGATATCATATACCGGAGGTATAGCTTTCTATTATAAGCTGAGTAAAAGGTTCAGCCTGCAGACAGGGGTCTATTATTCATCTGTCGGTCAGGAAGTAAACGGCATTAATTCTTTCACTGGTTTTCAACAATATGACATGACCAAGGGATCGAGGAACTTCGAGGTTCTTACAACCAACGGTACAGTCTTCACAAATAATGCTGATGTCTTCCTTCTTGCCGAAGGGGGAGGAGACAGGGTGCAGACAAGCTACACCTCCGACCATTTTGACCCTGTAAAAGCCAACCTGCAGTATCTTAATAATTCCCTGCAGCAGAATTTCAGCTACGTTGAACTTCCCATCCTGCTTCGCTACAAGTTTGTTGACAGGACAATAGATTTAAATCTCATCGGGGGAATCTCATATAACATGCTTGTCGGGAACAACGTTTTCACTTATATAGACGGTGATAAGTACAATATCGGAAAGACGGAGGGACTGAGCCCTATTTCGTTCAGCAGTTCAATAGGGATGGGGATGGAATACAGTTTCTCATCGAGTTTTTCTCTTAACCTTGAACCGACATTCCGTTATTACCTTGATCCTTTCAATCCCCTTGAGGGTTCAAGGATGCATCCTTATTCCTTCGGCCTCTTCTCAGGGTTGAGGTACAAGTTCTGATTCTTTTATTTCAAAAGCCACATGAGGTAATTGTGAGGGCTAAAAACATTACCTTTGCTCTCTGTTTTGATAAGGGCTTATAAAATGAGAGAAAGGTTAAGGAATTCAACTTCGACAACTATCGTTCTTGCAGGTACATTATTACTTATCCTCGCACTTGCACAGAGTTTTAAAGGCTTTAACGATACAAGTTCAGGTAAGGTTGATTATGCGGATACTTTGGCCGGGAACCAGGCTTTCAAATTACCTGCTAACGTAAGTTTTGCAGGAGAACCAATGCCTCTCGAAAACTTCGACACAAAAGAGAGCCTTGAGAGGGAAATCCTTACAAGCGCATACAGGCATTCGTCAACTATCCTGATAATAAAACGTGCGGCCAGGTACCTCCCGATGATTGAAAAGATATTGCGCGAGTACAATATTCCGGATGATTTCAAATACCTTGTTGCCGCCGAAAGCGAATACAGTAATATGGTTTCGCCTGCAGGTGCAACAGGATTCTGGCAGATAATGGCTGATACCGGAAAGGAGGAGGGCATGGAGATCAATACTACAGTTGATGAACGCTATGATGTCGAAAGCTCCACGAGGTTCGCATGCAAATATCTCCGGAAATCATATGAGAAATATGGCAACTGGACGCTCGCTGCAGCTTCTTACAATGGCGGGCGTGCAGGGATAGATGAACAAATCAGGATACAGAAGCAAAATAACTATTATGACCTTCTTCTGACTGAAGAAACAGCCCGTTATATTTTCAGGGTCGTCGCCTATAAACTGGTTATAAATGATCCTTCAGAATATGGTTTCAATATCACAAAGGAGGATCTGTACCCGGAGCTTGATTATTTCGAGGTTAAGGTAGATACTGCCGTCACTGATTTTTCGGCTTTTTCAGCTGGCTTCGGCACCAATTACAAGATGCTTAAGTTTCTTAATCCCTGGCTCAGGAAACCATATCTTCATGCCAGGCCCGGGAAACAGTATGTAATTAAGATCCCGGCTGAAGGGATGAGGAACAGCGACACAACAGAAGCGGGTAACTAAACCGACCGAAATTCCCGGAGATGAATGAGAATGTGAGCGTCTTTGGCGCACGTGTCCATAACCTGCAGAATATCGACGTTACTATTCCGCGGAACAGGCTCGTTGTAATAACAGGGCTTAGCGGCAGCGGAAAATCTTCACTTGCCTTCGATACAATCTATGCAGAAGGGCAGCGACGTTATATGGAGACCCTTTCCGCTTATGCCAGGCAGTTTCTTGGAGGAATGGAACGCCCTGACGTTGACAAAATAACAGGACTTAGCCCGGTGATTGCAATTGAGCAGAAAACAACCAATAAGAATCCGAGGTCAACTGTCGGCACAATAACTGAAATTTATGACTTCCTGAGGCTCTTGTATGCAAGGGCCGCTGACGCATATTCCTACGCTTCAGGCGAAAAAATGGTAAAGTATACTGATGACCAAATACTTGATTTGGTTAAAAGCAGGTTTGAGGGACGGAAAGTCCTGCTCCTTTCTCCTGTTGTAAAGGGAAGGAAAGGTCATTACAAGGAACTCTTTGAACAGCTAAGGCGGAAAGGATACCTTAACGTAAGAATCAACGGGACAGTAATGGAAATCTCCCATGGGCTAAGACTCGACAGGTATAAGACACACTACATTGAGATAGTCATTGACAAATTCAGGGTAGGGGAAGTGTCTGACAAACGCATACGCGACTCGGTGCTTACTGCTCTTGACCAGGGGGAAGGCGTGATGATGGTTCTTGATCCGGATAACAATGAACCGAGGTATTTCAGCCGTCATCTTATGTGCCCTGTTACAGGACTATCATATAATGAGCCTGCGCCGCATAGCTTCTCCTTCAATTCCCCGCAGGGTGCCTGCCCTCATTGCAACGGACTTGGTGAGGTCTCCAGCATAGACGTCAGAAAACTCATTCCCGATCCGGAACTGAGCATAAGGAAAGGAGGAATTGAACCACTCGGCAAATACAGGAACATCTGGATATTCTGGCAGATAGAGGCAATTGCCGAGAAAAACGGGTTCACCCTCGACACTCCTTTAAAGGATATCCCGGAGGAGGCACTCAACAAGGTTCTCTACGGCTCCGACGAAGTTCTGAAACTGTCGAATACTCCCCTTGGCATGTCCTCGAACTATTTTCTGACATTCGAGGGAGTCGTAAATTTTGTCGGGAATATCGAAACTGTGAGCGGGAACAAGAACGAAGTTAAGCTCCGGGAACAGTATGTTCAATATAACGTGTGTCCTGAATGTCAGGGTACAAGGCTTAAGAAGGAGTCTCTCTTTTTCAGGATAGGGGGAAGGAATATTGGTGAACTCTCAGCAATGGATATCAGGGAGCTTACAGTCTACCTCGGAAACATAGAAGAAACCATGTCTTCACGCCAGAAGGCAGTTGCGTCCGAAATACTGAAGGAAATACGGGCACGGCTTGGATTCCTCCTTGAAGTAGGCCTTGATTACCTTTCACTTAACAGGGGAGCAAGAACCCTGTCGGGGGGAGAAAGCCAGAGAATAAGGCTTGCTACCCAGATTGGTTCAAGGCTTGTCAATGTACTCTATATCCTCGATGAACCAAGTATAGGACTTCATCAGAGGGATAACAGGCGTCTTATTGCAGCCCTGAAACAGCTCAGGGATGCCGGGAATTCGGTAATTGTTGTTGAGCACGACAGGGAGATGATATTGTCGGCCGACTATATTGTTGATATGGGACCGGGAGCAGGCATACATGGAGGACTTGTTGTAACACAGGGAGCTCCCGGCGATATACTGAGCTCTGAATCCGTTACGGCTCAATACCTTGGAAACGTCAGGAAATTCAGCTTGCCTTCTGAACGGAGAAAAGGAAATGGCAGGTACCTTCTGCTTTCCGGGGCTTCTGGCCATAATCTCAGGAATGTGGATATGGTCCTTCCACTTGGAGTATTCGCATGCATAACAGGAGTTTCAGGAAGCGGGAAATCTTCACTTATCAACCAGACTCTTCATCCAGCATTAGCGAAAAAACTGCACCATGCCGGTAAGGCTCCGCTACCATATAAAAGTCTTGAAGGCCTGAGTAATATAGATAAGGTAATTGAAGTAAATCAGTCTCCGATTGGCAAAACACCACGATCAAATCCTGCAACTTATACAGGCGTCTTCACTGATATCAGGAAACTCTTTGAGCAGACAACCGAGGCAAAGATAAGAGGCTTCGCGGCAGGCCGCTTCTCCTTCAACGTAAAGGGCGGACGCTGTGAGGGCTGCGAGGGAGCCGGGATGAAGACTATAGAAATGAACTTTCTACCCGATGTTTATGTGCATTGCACAGAATGTAACGGTAAAAGATACAACAGGGAAACACTGGAGGTTAAATACAAGGGCCAGTCAATAAGCGATGTTCTCGATATGACAGTAAATAACGCTGTTGCATTCTTCGCCAATGTTCCGTCGATATATAATAAGATTAAGACTCTCCAGGATGTTGGACTGGGATATATTAAACTTGGTCAGCAGTCAACAACTCTGTCGGGAGGAGAGGCTCAACGCGTAAAACTGGCGACTGAACTTGCCAGGCGCGATACGGGCAATACCCTCTATATCCTTGATGAACCTACTACCGGTCTTCATTTTGAGGATGTCAGAGTGCTTCTTGATGTGCTTAATAAACTTGTCGACAGGGGGAATACCGTTGTAGTGATTGAGCATAACCTCGATGTAATAAAAATGGCGGACTATATAATTGATCTCGGCCCGGAAGGAGGAAGGGAGGGAGGCAGCATAATCTTCTCCGGCTCGCCCGAAGAACTGGCATCAAACAAGGAAAGCCACACGGGAAAATTTCTCCTGTCTGAATTTGAGCTTCAATAAATAATTATATTTACTTCAAACAATTTTGAAATGGAGAGACCGGCCGACCTGATAAAGGAAGCTTTCGATCAGAAAACATGGAATGAGATCCATATTACAGACTCCTGGAGGGTCTTTAAGATTTTATCGGAACTGGTTGAAGGATTTGAGAAACTGGCAAGAATAGGGCCCTGTGTATCGATTTTCGGATCGGCCAGGACCAAACCCGATAACCGGTACTACCAGCTTGCCGAGGACATAGCATTCAAGCTCACTCTCAACGTATACGGTGTAATTACAGGAGGAGGTCCGGGTATAATGGAAGCTGCAAATAAAGGCGCTTTCAGGGGGAAGGGAAAATCTGTAGGTATAAATATCGACCTCCCCTTTGAGCAGCATGCAAATCCCTATATTGACCCTGATAAGCTAATCACATTCGATCATTTCTTCGTGAAAAAGATCCAGGGACTCCCGGGCCTGTTCCAGCCCCTTTTTGACATAGGTAAAGGTCTCGGTGACCACAAACATGCCGAAGACCAACAATTCGACAATTTTAATGTGCTTCTGGCCGAGATCATGCTCC
>JALOMK010000174.1 GCA_025455505.1 Bacteroidales bacterium | reverse complement strand
TGGTGTCTACAGGATAAGGGTGCGGAAGGATGCTGCTGTCATTGGGATAATGACTTTCAGCATGGGCTTTATGGAAGAGAGCATTGCCGGACGAAAGCACATTGATTTCAGGTTCAGCCGCATATCAAACCAGCCACCCCCCGGAAACGAAAATCGGATAGGTGAGGAGGTCGTTGACATGGGATATTCTTCGGTCAGGCGCAGGGATGTAACAAATTCAGTGGGCATATTCGATTTCAAGAGCGGGAAAAAGACATATTCTTCCGTTAAGGACATGATAAGGGAAATTCCTGGAATCAATTCAAAGGTATTCAATATGTATGGACGGGTAGGACCTGCAATTGTCGTTGACGGCATATGGGGTTATAACATAAACCTGATTCAGCCTTCCATGGTTGAGTCCATTGTCTTTCTCAGGGATGGCTCTGCCGCAATATATGGTTCGAGAGGCTTCGGAGGGGTAATCCTTATAAAGACAAAGTCTACCAGGCTTGATGATTAGGGATTTCAGTCTGCCGGGTTTCAGGAAATATACCAGACACCCGCGAAATTCATATTTCCGTTAACCAGTCGCGGGTCAGCCAAGATTTTATTGACATCGACTCCTTCCTGGAGTAACTTTGCATTGGTTCTTTGTCCTGATACCTTGCCAGCCATTCTGCACTTTGATCAACTTATTCATGCTCCCATGAAAATTGAAGTTGCCGATCCGGGAATGTGGTTTGCATTTTTTTATGTGCTCTCCTTTGCAGTGACATTTGTCCTTATCGTGGTTTTCAGCCTCAGGAAAAGGATACCGCTCCTTCCCGTCCTGCTGCTGTTGATCTCAGCTTCATTCTTCACGATTGCAGGTTCACGACTTTGCACGGTTCCTGTGGGTGAATGGTTCAATGTTATTGACGGAAGCGCCATTCATTACAATGGCCGGCATGCCATTGGCGGGCTTGCTGCAGGCTTTGCAGCTCTTTTTCTTACAACTGAATTCCTGAAGACCGGACGGGAGTCCCTTGTGCTTTATGCCTGGATCACTCCGGCAGGATTTGGGATACAGAAGGCGGGCTGCCTTCTGAACGGTTGCTGCTTCGGGAAAGTGACTGACCTGCCCTGGGGTATATGCTATCCTGCAGGAACCGGGGCTCATTACTCACATTTTGCACAGGGACTGATAAGCGGCCCCGATGATCTATCCCTGGCGGTTCACCCGGTTCAGTTATATGAAATGATTATATATTTTTCAATAGCATTCATAGTCTGGAGGGCAAGCAGCAGATTTAAAAAGGATTGGAGCGCTGTGCTTTTTGCCCTTTCCCTCAGCCTGAGTGCCAGGTTCCTTGTTGAATTCCTGCGGTACCATGATGGTTCAGGACCAGGAATGAAACTTATTGCAGGAATAAGCATGCTGCAGTTGGCCCTGCTGACAGCGGCTGCGGCTTCATTCGTTTCAATGCTTGTTCTTGAATCACGGCCGGTAAGAAAGGTTTATGTGGCAGAGTCAGCAGACCCGCCACTCAGGAATTCGTTCATTCTCGTAATCGGATTATCAGTGCTGATCTTCGTATTTCGGGGCTTATTCACATCCTATGAGATGCTGGCGCTGAATATAAGATTTGTTCCGGCGATTTTACTTACGGCTTTTTATGTATTCGCCTCGTTGAGAACCACCGGGTATCGACTCGCAACAACCTCCTCCATGGCAGTTCCGTTATTTCTTGTCTTTCATGCTTTTTCCCCCGACACTGTCAAAAAGGAAAGCGTAAAGGACTTTTATGGACGGGTTGGTTCGTACAAGAGTGTGGATTTCAGCATTTCAGAGGGTGACTTCTATTCTACGCTGATGTACGATCCGCACGAGGGCCAATGCGGTACCGCTTATACACATGAAGACTACAGGCATCTGTACAGGATGGCCGGGGGAGGATTCTCAGTCGTAAAAAAAGACGAATCTTCAGTGACAACCGGGGGAATTGTACTTTACGGGGGAGTCAGCAGGGAGACAAACATTTCGAAGCAGTGGGAGAAGGATAATTTGCTTATAGGAGTCAATCCTTCGGTAAGGTATGATACCAGATGGTATGGAGTCGGGGTCGGGGCTCATTTCGGCAATATCAGGTGGGCGGCGCTCAGTCCGGTCGACAAGACAAGCTTCGACAGGGGAACAAGGTATTCGCCTGTCATGCCGGAGGCGTATCTCAGGGTCGGTGTCAGGGATATTTTTGATATACAGTACAACTACGGCTTCAACAGGCCGGTTTCAATTCCCGTGCTGATGCACGAGCTAAGCATTGGTTCAGGCCTGGGTGTGGCTGAAGCATATTCACTCAGGTTGGGAGCAGCCCTGTCGGAACAATACTCCTGCCTGTTCCTGTCAGGAGAGGCCCTGCTTGGCACACGGACAGGCATTTATGCAAAACTGTATTTCGGAGGTGATGATTTTTACTTTAGCTGGCCGAGCACAGACTTAATCGGGCGTACGGCCAGGCTGAACCTGGGGCTGAGCTACAGGTTCGGGTTCAAATAGTCGGGTGTCCGGTTAACCAGGAGAATTCCCCGTATCTTTCTTAACCCTTCATAGATTGGGTAACTCCGGCAGCAGGTTAAAAAATCGATATCGATTATATGCAACATTGCTGCAATCATTGTGTCTTTACAATGAATTTTCAAATATTTAAACCATGAAAAGGGTAATCAGGATATTATTTTCTGCACTTGCAACGCTTTTGATGACATCATGTATCGACAATCTTGTATATATCGACGGCGATGGCAATATCACAACTGAAAGAAGAAGGATTGGCAGTTTTAATGAGATCCAGAATACAACGGCCTTCGATGTCGTGTTTACAAGATCCGATACTACTGGTATCAGGGTTACAGCCGACCGGAATATTCTTGATAATATTATTGCTGAAACTTCCGGAGGAGTCCTTGAGATAAGTACTGAGCCGGAATATGCAAGTTTCAGGTACACCCAGCGGCCGCTTATTGAAGTCTCGGGACCGGAACTTGAAAGCGTTTTCCTGAGCGGTTCGGGAAACCTGGTGGCAGACCGGATGGAGGGAGATGAAGTTGAGGTGAGGCTAAGCGGTTCAGGACAGGTAAGGGTATACAGCATTGACTGCTCGGATCTGTCGGTTTCATTGCCTGGATCCGGCAGGATCAGTATCGATGATGCCGAATGCGAAAACTCGGAGCTGCTGATATCAGGTTCGGGCAACATACTTGTCGAAGGTTTTTGCGGTATAAGCACCGCAAGGATATCGGGAAGCGGCAATCTTTACGCTGACAAGTTCAGGTCAGTCAAGGCAGAAGTAACAATATCAGGCTCCGGAGATGCCTATACTCTTGTAAGCGAAGAGCTCAGCGGTCTGATTTCGGGCAGCGGCAATATTTACTACAGCGGCAACCCGCTTATAAAGGTAAGAATCACAGGTTCGGGCCGGGTTATAAGGAATTAAACTCCCAACTCCACACTCCCAACTTCAAATTTTTTCCTAACTTTGGTACTGCGTTTCCTGAAGTGCTAAGAAAATGCTTGTACAAACATTTGCAAGTGCCGTAAACGGCATTGATGCTGTCATTGTTACAATTGAGGTCAATGTATCGCGGGGAATCCGCTTCTTCCTTGTCGGGCTTCCGGATATTGCCGTCAGGGAGAGCCAGCAGAGGATAGAATCTGCCCTTCGGACGCTTGATTTTCACTGGCCAGGCAAACAGGTAGTAATAAACATGGCCCCGGCTGACATAAGGAAGGAGGGTTCGTCATACGACCTTTCGCTGGCAGTCGGCATACTTGCAGCCGATGAGAAAATCTCAGGAAAACTTTTAGAGGATTATGTTCTTGCCGGCGAACTTTCACTCGACGGAAGCCTGAAGCCGGTGAAGGGGATACTGCCGATTGCATTGTGTGCAAGGGAAAATGGTTTCCGGGGAGTCATTGTGCCCTTGGGAAACTCAAGGGAGGCTGCAGTTGTGCAGGGCCTTGAAGTCCATGGAATGCAGAACCTGGGAGACGTTGTTGATTTTTTCAACGGGAGGAGGAACTTTGAGCCTGTGACAGTTGACCTGGCGGACCTGTTCATGAAGGCCGCGAACAGGTACGATGCCGACTTTTCTGATGTAAAAGGCCAGGAAAGTGTAAAACGCGCACTTGAGGTTGCCGCAGCCGGTTCACATAACCTGCTCATGATAGGCCCGCCCGGGTCGGGAAAATCAATGCTTGCAAAGCGCCTCGCATCAATCCTTCCTCCGCTCACCCTTGAAGAAGCCCTCGAGACAACAAAGATCCACTCCGTCGCAGGCAAAATCGATGTAAACACATCGCTGATGACATGCAGGCCCTTCCGGTCACCTCATCATACTATCTCAAATGTAGCTCTGGTAGGCGGAGGGTCGGTACCACAGCCCGGGGAGATCAGCCTGGGACATAACGGAGTTCTTTTCCTCGATGAGCTGCCTGAATTCAAGAGATCGGTGCTCGAGGTTCTGAGGCAGCCCCTTGAAGACAGGGTTATAACAGTGTCGAGGGCCAGGACTACAGTAAACTTCCCGGCAAATTTCATGCTTGTCTCAAGCATGAACCCCTGCCCCTGCGGCTTCCATAACCACCCCGAAAAGGAATGCATGTGCCCCCCGGGATTGGTTCAGAAATACCTCAACAGGCTCTCGGGCCCTCTTCTCGACAGGATAGATATCCATATAGAAGTTGTGCCCGTGAACTATGAGAAGCTGGCAGGACAAGGCCCGACAGAAAGCTCCGAATCTGTCCGCGAAAGAGTTGCCAGGGCAAGGGAAATTCAGTCGCGTCGCTTCAGCGGCTACAAGGGGATCTATTCCAACTCACAGATGAGCGCATCAATGCAGCGTAAATTCTGCCAGCCCGATGAACAGGGCGGAAGACTGCTCAAAAGAGCAATGGAAATACGTGGCCTCTCGGCACGAGCCTATGACAGGATACTGAAAGTTGCAAGAACAATAGCTGACCTCGATTGCTCCGAAAACATAACAGCTGCACATTTATCCGAGGCAATCAACTACAGGAACCTCGATCGGGAAGGTTGGGCAGGGTAGTAGAATGATGAAAAAATATACAGGTGTTGAAATAATAAACAAGCGGCGCGTAAACGCTGATAATACGGGCTTAACGACAATTAAAAATCAACAGGTGTATATAAATTCAACACAATTCTTTATTACAAGTTTGTCTCATTGCTTGTAATAATCAGAAAATCAATATTATATAAGCTTTGGCATTATAGTTGTACTCGACTGTTGCCTGCTTCTGCTATTGAGGAAGGCCCCGGTGAATAGAATTATTAACTGTTAATACAATATCCGATCATGAAACCAAAAGCATTTTCAACACTCACCACGATCCTTGCTGTTTTCCTTATGGCGCTCTGTTCCACAGCCATCAATGCCCAGGATGAAAAGACAGCCGA
>JALOMK010000173.1 GCA_025455505.1 Bacteroidales bacterium | reverse complement strand
TTTCCTCAGGGTATTTGAAGAAGCCGATAATTATTCGCTTTACGGCGACACCCTCACTCTTAACAAAGCCAGGATGGCACCCCTGGCACGTTTTGTCGCTGTTGAATGAATTTTCAGGCGTACCACTGCCTCTCCCTTTGAAGCGGAGAGCTGAGAAGGCTGGATGCAATATTCGCGTTTTCGATAACCTGGAAATCAAACATCCCGAGGCATACGAAGTCGGCGCCTGAACTGAAGGCATGCCTGAGGCCTGCCTCCGGTTTTATTGCCCCTGCCGCCAGTACCTTGTATGCAATCCATGGTGTGCTGTCTGTCCTGAAAAACTCAGCTACCTCTGAGTCGTTCATGCACCAGATGTTATCATGGGCCTCGTGATGCTGCCTGCCGTCTTTCGGAAGGTAGGGATCGGAAGGATCGGTTTCTGTCGCTGACCAGTACTTGTTGCTGTGGAAGGTCTTCATGTAGAAGTCAACCTTAAGGCCGGTATCCCTGCAACTCTTCGGAACAGTTATCGAGTGACCTGCAACCCCGGCAATCAGTCCCTGGCTTCTAATGTATTCCACGGGTGTAACTATGTCCTGCATCCTTTTCTCAAACACTGCCTGGTCTGCAATGTTTCCCATCACAAAGGCTCCCATGGCTCCTTTGTCGACGGCTGTTTTTATGTTCGTTATATCCTGCCCCTTAGGGTAAGTCTGAGCCAGCCACTGGATCTTGCCCCCGCGTTTCCAGTATTTTTCAAGTATCCTGATTGTGTTTTCGTCTGTCCGCAGGACGGCTGTGTTTATCCCGCAGGCCTCGCAGAGCCAGAGGGTTTCAATTACCTTTTCATCGGTGAAATAGGTTTTCAGAAGGGGCGACACATAGATCAGGTCGCGTGCATGTGCGAAGCCGCTTATCAGGTTTCCTCCTGCCATTATCCTGCTCATTTTCACTTTGCCCACGGTTCCGGCAGGCACTTTTTCCTTTAATTCCCTTATGTCGATTTTTTTTGCTGACATGAGGGAAGCAGATGAAACTGCATCAGCCTGTGGCGCCAGGTTTTCCTCCTCGAAGCTTATCCAGCCTCTTTTTCTTGCCATGCCGAAGAACACTCCCCCGAAAAGCGGCAAAATTGCAAGGTTTTTAATCAGTTCCCTTCTTGAAGTGTCGACCCCTTCGAGCCTTTCGTGGTTATCGGCAGAAGGGAACTGCTTTTCCTTCTTTCGCGCACGGTACACAGCCCACAGCCGGCCCAGTCCCCAGAGGTAACCAGCCGGAAGTGCGGCTATTGTTATAAGGAGAACAGCCTCAATTATGTTATAGTTGATTATGTAAAAATGGCTTGCCGTGGCTATCGATGATTCGATGAACGGAGGACTGGCAATATAGAACATCAGCAGCATTGCCGAGCCGGCGAGCGCTGAGATCTTTGTGAGAATGCCTGTGAATAAGGCAAGACCTATGAGGATAAGTCCCCAGGTGTTGATGAAATCAGTGAGTGCAAGTCTGCCGGGATCTGCCGCCAGCCAGTGAAAGAATCCGGCGAGGAGCCACTTCGATTCCATCAGGAAGGCTGCTGAAGACCAGCCGGGATTGAAGAGCTTGGCAAGGCCCTCGTACAGGAAATGCCACCCGACGACTATCCTTATTAGTGTCAGGAAGCCGGCCGCCTTTTCATTTTTATTAAGATCCATCATACAGGTTTTAAGTGTCTATACTGCACTTTATTCCACGAGATCCGGTTTTAGTTCCCTGGCTGCACCAAGTGCCTGAAGTCAATTATCCTCATACTGCTTTCCGGACTTCCTGATTCTTTTCCTTCCCGGCCCGATAAGCTACTGCATTTACTGCCTCAGTGCTTCCCTTGTGACCGGTGGCGCTTTCCCGGAATGGATGTCGTGTATGCGTCCGAAGGTTTCCTTTGCGGCATTTATGAGTTCCATGTAAGGCCTGTCGGTAACATCAACAAATCCGATGTTGTAGTTCTCCCCGTCGTTCCTTCCCGTTGCAGGCTGGTCCATCCACTGGAACCAGTGAGTGCCTATAACAGCAGGGTGGGCGGCAGCATTTTCAACATAATACCTGTAGGCTACTCCTCTCTCTTCCTGGCTGATTGTCTGGGCAAGGCCCGGCGCAAGTCCACGCTCAGGAACCCCGAAATGGAATTCACCTATCACCATCGGGAGTCCGGTTATGTCATAGATCCTCTTTAACATGTCCGGGTTCAGCGAGTAGCCGTAATGATTAAAGCTGAATACATCAAAGCCCTTCGATGCCCTTATTATCTCGTCAGGCGCTGATCCTCCAAACCTTAGTCCGAGGTTCAGGTGGTTGGGATCATGTTTTTTAATGGCTGCATTTATGGTTGAGATGAATTTTTCGTAGGTGGCGTAGACAAAGGCTATCCTCCGTTCAGGCGTGTCGCCGGCCTCCAGGTATTTTTTTAGTTCGGCATGCATTGGAGTTGCCTCGCCCTTAAGGATAAGGTTAACAAGTTCTGTCTCGCGGTGGGGCCACGGAGGTTCGTTGCCAATGAAGTAGCCCAGCAGCCATGGGTCGTTTTTTTTCGGGGCACACTGCCTTTCAGCCGCTTCGTCAACGCTTTTTGTCCAGGCAGGGTCGTATACGTCGGGCATTCCCATCAGACCTGTTTCAATGCCCCAGCCTCTGAGGGTTGCAACATATGCCTTCCCGTGCCGGTTCCCGAGGTTGGCATCCGACCAGTTTGCAATTGTATTGAGGCCCCAGTCGTCCATGCGCCGGAAAGTAAAATCCATCCATTTCTCATACCAGTCATCGCCGAAGCGGCGGTACAGGTTCCATCCATAGTAGGAATAGCTCACCGGTCCGCCCTGCCTGTTTTGCTGGCCAGCCTGCTGACTTACCTGTGTGTTGCCCTGCCTGCTGATCTGCTGACTTCCCGGAGAGTTGCCCTGGCTGTTGCTCTGCCGGCTTCCCTGCTGCCCGCCCTGCTGACCCGGGATAAGCAGTTTTTCAGATGGAGGGAAGGCGGCAAATATATATTCCCTGCCCTTAACCCTTGAAAATTCGGAACGCGGGCCAATGCCCGTGGTCCCGACTGAATAAAAGAGATGACCGGCAGGGTCGACGAACCACCAGGCATCATTTATCTTTTCGACCCTGAAGAAGCCGGTCGCCTTTGCTTTATTTCCCGCGAAGCCGCCGTATTCCGAAAGCCCGAATCTTCCGGAAGCAAGGGACTTGTCTTCAGCATCCCAGGCGCTCTGCAGCTCTTCCTCCGTCTTCGCCTTGCCGGGCCATTCCGCAGGAATCCACTGTCCGAATTCATCAACCAGCGGGTAGGGACCAAAGACAGTGTCCATGGGTTCGGCGCTAAGAGTGACATTTCGTATTTCGAGGGTTGGATTTCCAATTGGCAGCCTCATTGACACCTTTATTGAGTCGACATTTGTTATCGGTCCTACCTGGCTCGAAAAGCCTATCCAGTATCCCGGCCTCGCCGTCTTACCTATAGCCGCGAGGTCCATTCCCTTTGTGTTGCGCTGCTGAAAATGCACAAGCGGTATTGAAGCGCGAACCCAGGGACCCTGGAAGGGTTGTATCGTAAGCCTCCTCAGACCTGAGGAGTCAACAAGTTTCAGATCGAACCTCTGTGTGCTTGTCGACCTCATCTCGAAAGTAAGAAAGCCCGAAGATGACCAGTCAGGAGGCAGGTCGCTGTTAAGGTCGCTGACAGCCCAGCCTGCTTCGCCGAGTTTGCCTTCGAAGGTTACTTTGAAGACCTTGTCGCCTTTCATGCAGCCTGCAGTAATCGTTGCAAGCCCGGTGAGGATCAGAAAAATTGACTTATTCATCCGGAGTTATTTTATAAGAAATAGTTTGTCCTGTCGTCCGTCAACGAATGAGGCCTTGCCGCCTGTGAAAATTATGTTCTCCTCGAAGCCCTGGCTCACAAGCTGGTTGTTCCATTCGGGGACCACTGCTGAAACGCTGAACTCAAGTGCATAGCTTGTGTTGTTATAGAGTTTCCTTTCACCGCTTCCCTTAAGCCATGCCTGGTTCTCGGTGACGCCGACCGTCATGCCTGAGCCATGTCCGAAATAATTCACAGGATGGCTGTACATAACAGGATTCAGGCCCTCGGCCTTTCCCTTTTCAAGAACAGACTTCAGAATTTCATTTCCCGTGCGTCCTTCACTGAATTCTGCAAGGCATATTTCCTGGAACCGCTTGCCCTTTTCATGGAGGGCTCTTAAGCCTGCGGGAGCATCAGTTTCCCCGGGCAGGAGAACATAGGCTCCGTACTGCATGTCGGTTGTAAGGCCCATATAGCTTATGCCTACGTCGCAATGAAGAAGATCGCCCCTGCGTATTACAATGTCATCTTTTCCGTATTTTTCGATATTTGCCTGCGACCTCCTTATCTCTATGTCGGGAAGGAACCAGTAGTCGAGTTTCAGCCTTTTTATCCTCTCTGCTATCCACCAGGTAACATCTTCTGTTGTTGTAACATCGGGGGTTATCACAGAGTTTGAATAGAATTCAGCTATCAGGTCGTGCGCTATTCCGCACATGTGCCTGAAGAAGCTCATTTCCCATGGTGTGCGGGTCTCGTACCAGCCTGTAATAATGTTTTTTGCAGGGGCCAGTCTTTGCCTGTACTTTTCATCAAGGGACTGGATGAGTTTCTCGTAATGAAAATGTGAGAGCCCGTTTGCATGCGAGAAGTCGTCTATTGTTTCATTATGGTAGCTGATGGCAATCGTTTTCGGGTCGGCCCTCCTGATATAATCGGCCAGGGCTGTGAACTGGGCCTCGGCCCCGCTTTTCCTGTCGGTGAAGATAGTCTCATACATATATCCGGAGGCTGCTCCGCCGTGCCAGGTTGCCGAAAGTTTTTTAAATCCTGAGGAGGAGTCGTGGAAGATAAGGATTGAAAGTCTTCGCGCATTGTCGCCCGGCCATGTGGTGAGAGTTCTATACACAGGATCCTCGCTGTTCTCAAAGCAGATCACCAGCCACATGTCTGTTTTTTCGCGACGCATGATACCGGGAAGCACATTGTCGAGCTTCCATTCTAGGTTTTTATTGTAAAGCTGCGCCTGCTCCCTTTCGGACAGGACGAGCTTGTCTATGTCGCGTGATTGCGCATTTAAAGCCACAGCACCTAAAGAAAAAAATGCTGCAAGTAATATTTTCTTCATGAAACCTGATCTTGATACAAGTGCTAATTTATCTCTTTTCAGGATGAATGAGGCGATTCAGGCTGAGAATTTTCTGCATCACTTTTCAAGCCGTTCAGGCATGTGTCAGACCGGCATGAATATACGCCTGAAATCCCTTCCTGCAGGTACGGGGGCAGATTTTGTCCTGGCTTGATGTTTATTAACTGTTCAGCTCCCCGGTCTTGTAAATATAAGTGTGATTTTTTGCTTAAGGCTCAAATAGTCCCTGTCTTTCCTTATGAAGTTGTTCCAGATTATTACCG
>JALOMK010000172.1 GCA_025455505.1 Bacteroidales bacterium | reverse complement strand
CAGGTACGGAGCCCTGTAATCTCTGCTGAGCATTGCATTGGCCTCGTTTTCTCCCTCGCCGATGAACCTTTCGGCTACAGGATCGAACTCCAGCTGGCGGCCCAGGCGATAGGATATGTTTCCAAGATGAGCAAGCGATGATGCCAGGTGACCGGTCTGTACAGGACCGTTCTGTATACTCATATCCCTGGCCCTGATTGCATCGAACCAGTTCTGGAAGTGCAGCGTAAGTTCACCGCTTTCTGACCTCGACGGCCCCTTCTCCCTCTTCTCGCCAAGATAGGTATCATAGGTTCCGTATCCCTTGATAACCATGTACCCCTTTTCGCCATAAAAAATATTGCCAACGCCTGCCCCGTCCTCGAGGTTTGTTTCCCAGTTTCGCACTTCAAACTGGATTATCTTTTTTTCTTTTGGATAGTGGTATATCGAAGATTGTATCTCGGGCACTTCCTTACAGTCGTTCCAAAGGAATTTACCTCCCATCGAAGTTATCCTTTCAGGAAGCGAATTCACGCCGAGTCCCCACATGCAAAGGTCTGTCTCATGAATTCCCTGGTTACCCACGTCACCGTTGCCGTAATTCCAGTGCCAGTGCCAGTTATAGTGGACAAGGTTGCGTGTGAAGGGGCGCATGGGTGCCGGTCCGCACCACAGGTCGTAGTTAAGTCCCTCCGGAATCTTGGAGATGCCCTTGTCGCCTATATCAGGCCTCCTCCTGAAGACAAGACCCCTCGACATGTAAACCCTGCCTATAAGTCCTTCCTCGAGGTGCTTCACAGCTTCCCTGATTGCGACTGAACTGCGAAGCTGCACACCATGCTGAACAATTCTGTTGTATTTATATGCAGCTTCAATCATTTTGCGGCCCTCGTGAATATTGTGGGTGGCAGGTTTCTCGACATATACGTCCTTGCCTGCCTGGCAGGCCCATATTGTCTGCAGCGCGTGCCAGTGGTTCGGTGTTGCAATAGTCACGGCGTGGATTGTCTTGTCGGCATAGGTCTTGCGGAAATCCTGCTCTATCATTACTTTTTTGCCGTATTTCTTTTCGAAGGCCGCTGACTCCTTCTGAAGAACGTTCATGTCGGGGTCGCAGAGCACTGCAACCTCAACATTTGCTTTTGCTGAAAGTCCCATAATTTCCTCAACGTGCGACCCTCCCCTCCCGTTCAGTCCGAGCACGGCTACCCTGAGCCTTTCGTTAGCCCCCTTTGCGGTCTGCGGGATCACTTCAGGCATTTTAACGTCATTATTGATAAGTGAGGGCGCCACAGCTGCAGCCACCACTCCTTTTGCAGTCGTTTTAAGAAACGACCTTCTTGAATTGCTGTTTCCGTTTTTCATTTATTGTATAGTTGGTTAGTTTATTATTTACCGAATCGAAGGACTGCCTCATCGAGCATTGCTGCTGTCGCTGTTGCCCCGCTCCTTGTGCATCCTGCTTCCCTCACTGCGAGGAGCTGGTCGAGCGTACGAACACCACCGGCAGCCTTAAGCTTAACATTTGGCCCGACACTTTTCTTCATCAGCCTGAGGACTTCCAGAGTTGCTCCCTTGTAATTATAATCGCCCCCGGGCTGCTTCACAAACCCGAAACCGGAAGATGTCTTAACATAGTCTGCATTCACATCGGTGCATATACCGCAGAGCCTGACGATGTCCTCCTCACGCGTTACGTAATCGGTCTCGAAAATAACTTTCACTATCGCATTATGGCTGTGGCAGGCCTCAGTAACAGCCTTTATCTCTGCTTTGATGTAATCCCAGTCGCCCTGCAGGGCCTTCCCTATATTTATAACCATGTCTATCTCAACTGCCCCGTCCTCACAGGCTTTAACGGCTTCAAAAACCTTCACCGGAACCGATGAATTGCCTGCAGGGAAGCCGATGACACAGCCCACCAGAACATCAGACCCCTCAAGAAGCTCTGCCGCCATGTTTACAGCGTAGGGCTTGACACATACCGAGGCCACATTATATTTAAGGGCCACCCCGCATTCTCTCCTGAGATCGTCATCCGTAAGCGTGGGATGAAGAATTGAATGATCGATCATTTTGGCCAGCTCTTGTACTTTGCTCATCTGTTGTACTTTGTAATCAGGTTCATAGATTTCAGCGCAATTAAAACAATAATTTTCCTGCGCTTAATGACCACTAATTTAAAAACAGTTCAGAGATTTCAGCGCATAAGATGATATTATTACGGATTGTTGTTATAAATTTAACGGCATAACGGCATTACGGCGTAGCGGCTTAAGGGCTGAACGGAAATAGTAATTGAGGTAACGCATATGAAACTTTCCGGGAGAGATATTGAAAACTGTAACAATTTAAAATCACAACCTGAGATTTTGACAACCATTCGCACCGAAGCCCTGATTTTTAAACCCTGATATACCATGTTTATAATTGAATCATACCCTGTGGCAGTAATATTCTGCTTTATAACAATGCTATGCTGGGGATCGTGGGCCAACACATCCAAAATATCAGGCGAAAAATGGCCATTCCCTTTATTTTACTGGGACTATGCACTCGGGCTAGTTATAATGTCGCTTGTCTTCGGGCTTACGTTGGGAAGCACAGGCGACCAGGGGCGCGGTTTCATTGAAGACCTGCAACAGGCATCAGGCTCCTCACTGTTTTCCGCATTCATCGGCGGAGTAATATTCAATCTGTCGAACCTGTTGCTGGTTGCCGCAATTGCAGTCGCTGGATTGTCGGTTGCCTTTCCGGTTGGTGTTGGACTTGCTCTTGTTATCGGTGTTTTTGTCAACTACACCAGGAAGCCTGAAGGCGATCCTGTCCTGCTTTTTGCCGGAGTCCTCCTTGTGGTGCTTGCGATTGTTGTAAACGCAGTGGCCTCGGCAAGAGTCTCAAAATCGAGGGGCGCTACCCCGTTAAAAGGGATAATTCTCTCGGTGCTTGCAGGTATCATAATGGGCTTCTTCTACAGGTTCGTGGCCGATGGGATGACCTTGAATTTCAACGAGCCCGAAGCCGGCAGGCTCACTCCCTACACCGCCTTGCTTGTTTTTTCGGCTGGTGTTTTCATCTCGAACTTCATCTGGAACACTTTCTTCATGTACAGGCCTGTCGAGGGCAGAAGTTCTTCCTATATTGACTATTTCAGGAACGGTGACATGAAGAAGCATGCGCTCGGAATGCTTGGCGGAATGATATGGAGCACCGGTTTCCTTTTCAGCCTCATTGCCTCAGACCTTGCAGGACCGGCCATATCGTACGGCCTGGGACAGGGTGCAACAATGGTTGGTGCTGCCTGGGGAGTGTTCGTATTCAGGGAATTCAGGGGGGCGCCGCCTTCGATAAACAGGTACATTGTTACTATGTTTCTCGCGTTCATTGCAGGATTGGCACTTATAATTATCGCCAGGCTATGAGTGCAGGCAACCCCCGGTTCCGACATTTACTATCCCGGTCCCCTATGATGGGTTATATCCCTGTTTACAATTCTTAATCATCCGTTTTGTTTGAAATATCACATTTTAAATTATTTTTATCGGTGGAACTTACAAGGGATTTATTTGGAACAATAATAATTTCTAAACCTAACTAAGATGACTGAAAAACAACAAACCCAACAAAACAAGAAACTTGTTGTCGTCATTGCCGCCATTGCGGCAACCGGCGGCCTGCTCTTTGGTTTTGACACAGGTGTTATTTCGGGGGCCATTCCTTTCTTCCAGAAAGCCTTCGGGATCGACAACAGCTGGGTTGAGATCATAACCACTGCCGGACTCGTCGGTGCCGTAATAGGCGCCATGTTCAGCGGAAGGATTGCCGACATCGTCGGCCGCAAGAAAGTGATTCTTGTATCGGCAGTAATTTTTGCGATCGGTGCAGTGTGGTCAGGTGCTGCTCCTTCACCAGTGATGCTTGTACTGGCAAGGCTTTTCCTCGGAATAGCAATTGGCGTTTCCTCATTTGCAGTTCCTCTTTACATTGCCGAGATATCTCCTACAAAAACAAGGGGTACCCTCGTGTCGATGTTCCAGCTTCTGATCACTATCGGCATCATGGTCTCGTACCTTAGCGACTCTGCCTTTGCCGTTCCCGACGGGCATCCCGATTTCACAACCGTGTGGAGACCCATGTTTTATGTTGGCGTAATCCCGGCCGTGATAATGTTCGTAGGCATGCTTTTCCTCCCGGAGACTCCAAGGTGGCTCATCAGCAAGGGACATGAAGACAAGTGCCGCGAAGTTCTGCAGAAAGTCGAAGAGCCTGCTCTTGTTGAGGAAGTTATTTCGAAAATGAAGGAAGACATAGAGTCTGACAAAAAGAACAAGGTGAACTGGACCCTCATCTTTAAGAAATGGCTGAGAGTACCGCTCATAATTGCTATTGGTATTATGTTCGTCCAGCAGTTCACCGGTATAAATACAATTATATATTACAGTCCGAAGATCTTCCTCATGTCAGGATTTGCCGATGCACAGGCTGCCGTATGGGCATCTGTCAGCGTGGGCGTTGTGAACGTTGCCTTTACAATTCTTTCCCTCTTCATGATCGACAAGCTCGGGAGAAGGAAGCTGTATTTCATCGGCCTCACCGGCCTCGTTGTTGCACTGGCTGCAATGGGAACCTGCTTTGCCCTTCAGGCTACTCTTGGCGAGTCAATCAAATGGCTTACAATATCACTGATCTGGGTTTACATTGCCTTCTTTGCAATCAGCCTCGGACCTCTCGGATGGCTTATAATATCAGAGGTTTTCCCTCTCAGCGTCAGGGGAATCGGCTCAAGCATCGGAGCTCTTTCGAATTGGCTGTTCAACGGCATCGTGGCATTTACTTTCTTCAAGATTGTTAAAGGTCTCACCATGGAAGGATCCTCTATAATACTCAACGGTGAGGACCTGGGCAACCCGGCAGGAGCTTTCTTCCTTTATGCCCTTGTCGGCATCCTCGGACTCGTCTGGGGTTATTTCTATATTCCCGAGACCAAGAATGTCACACTCGAGAAGATCGAGGAAGAATGGCGCAAGGGTACCAAACCGAAGGATATAAACAAATAAATCCTTTACTTCATTTACAGAAGGGTGCCCGAATCGGGCACCCTTCTTTTTTTAATCCCGTCAATAATTGCCTGTCATTAGTTTAACGTTTAAGCAAAATGGTACGTTTAAGGCGTTCCGGAGCTATATTTCCACGACTTAAGGATGCTTTCATATTTCATTCCTCCAGCGAAAATGCAAAAACAAATACAGGCAAAACCTGCATAATATGTTATTTATAAATATATTACAATCAATAGCACCGGAGATTACACTTGACACAGTCTTTGTTCTGTCTTCCTGAAGAAAAAAATCCTTCCAAAATTTGTAAACAGCCTTTTTTTATTTTTCAACAGAATTGAAAATTATTTTGATCCTACTATACAATATGAGAGTGATACCGCACTTAACTGGAATTGGGAGTCATTTGCCCACTTTCTGCAGA
>JALOMK010000171.1 GCA_025455505.1 Bacteroidales bacterium | reverse complement strand
CCTGGTTGGGCTGTTGCAGCGAATGCGTAATGTCCATAATTACAGGCACCCCATTCGCAGCCATTGCGGGTAAATTCCTGAAGTCAACAACAAGATCCTGGTATCCGAAGCTGTTTCCCCTGTCGGTGAGCAGAATGTTCTCATTGCCGGAATCCCTTACCTTTTGTACTGCATGCTTCATTGATTCCCCCGAAAGGAACTGTCCCTTTTTAATATTTACCCATTTCCCTGTCTCTGCGGCCGCAGCGAGCAGGTCTGTCTGCCTGCAGAGGAAAGCAGGTATCTGCAGAACATCGACATAGTCAGCAGCAAGCTGAGCCTCGTCAGGGTTATGGATATCGGTCACCACAGGCACTTCGAACTCCTTCCTGACTTCTGCAATGATCTCAAGAGCAGCAGTATCGCCGATCCCTTTGAATGAATCGCTCCTTGACCTGTTTGCCTTCCTGTATGAAGACTTGAAAATAAAGGGTAACCTGTACTTCTCACTCAGCCTCGCAAGTTCCTCCGCCACACGGAAAACAAGATCACGTGATTCCACAACGCAGGGGCCGGCAATGAGAAGAAAATTCTCTGATTCCCGGAAACGAATGCCCGGGATATTCCTGTATGAGTAATTCATAGGAATACAAAATTAAGTCTTTTTCCCTTTGCCTGCATAATTATAATTGTCTTTCCACATTATTTCAAGCTTCTTCCTGATTTCTTCCTCCCGGGCATTCGATCCGGGCTCATAGAAGCACCTTCCTTTAATTTCTTCAGGAAGGAAATTGTCTGCCACGAAGCTGCCTTCATAACTGTGGGCATACTTGTAATCTTTGCCGTAGCCTATGTTCTTCATTAGTTTTGTTGGCGCATTCCTGATATGGAGAGGTACAGGCAGGTCACCTTTTTCGCTCACAGCCCCCAGGGCAGACTCTATTGCCATGTATGCCGAATTGCTCTTTGGAGATGTTGCGAGATAAATTGCTGCTTCACTCAGAATAATCCGCGACTCAGGCCATCCTATAACATTGATTGCCTCAAAGCACGACTGGGCCATTAGAAGGGCGTTGGGATTAGCCAGGCCTATGTCCTCTGCGGCAAGAATGAGCATCCTTCTTGCAATGAATTTCGGGTCTTCACCTCCCTCCACCATTCTTGCCAGCCAATATACGGCAGCGTTGGGATCGCTGCCCCTGAGCGATTTGATGAATGCAGATATAATGTCGTAGTGCTGTTCTCCGTTCTTGTCGTACATGGCCAGGTTTTTCTGAAGATGCGCAAGAACGCTTTCATTTGTAAGCACTATTCGTCCCCCGTTGGCGGCATCGGCTTCGGAGCTTACAACAAGTTCAAGGGCATTGTATAGCTTTCTGGCGTCTCCTCCCGATACCCTGATCAGTGCCTCGTATTCCTTAATATCTACATCATATTCTGCAAGGTAACTGTCTTTTTTCAGAGCATTTTCGAGCATTGATCTGAGCACTTCCTCAGGCAGCGGTTTCATAATATATACCTGGCACCTGGAAAGGAGGGGGGAGATTACTTCGAATGAGGGATTTTCAGTTGTTGCCCCTATGAGTGTGATTGTTCCTTTTTCAACTGCACCGAGAAGTGAATCCTGCTGTGATTTGTTAAACCTGTGAATCTCGTCGATGAATAATATCGGATTGGGCTGGTTGAAGAACTGGCTGCTCTTTGCCTTTTCAATTGTCTCCCTGACGTCCTTAACACCTGAATGGACCGCGCTCAGGTGGAAAAACGGCCTTTTAAGCGTGTTCGAGATTATGTTTGCAAGTGTTGTCTTGCCCACCCCGGGAGGACCCCAGAGAATAAATGAAGGGATATTGCCCGACTCTATCAATTTCCGTAATACTGCATTTTTCCCGACAAGGTGCTCCTGCCCGCAGAAATCATCCAGTCCCGCCGGCCTCAGTCGTTCAGCAAGAGGTTGATTTGAAAACATTGATTTAGTTTTTGTAAAAATAGCAAAAAGGCTTAAGGTTAAACTTAAATGGTGAGGGTCTTCCCTTATATATTTCACTTTTTGTTAATATTGTACGCTTAATTCAGCTGACAATGAAACAACTTTGCTTCCTCCTGTGCCTGGTTATCTATTCTTCATGTACAGGTCCCCTGTCCGATTCCCCGCTTGTTGAAGGCCGGCATATTTCAACTGATCACGGCCTGGTAGTCTCGGCTCACCGTGAAAGTTCCAGGGCTGGGATTGAAATTCTGAAAAAGGGAGGAAATGCCGTTGATGCTGCGGTGGCTACCGAATTTGCACTTGCTGTCTGTTATCCGGAGGCGGGGAACATAGGAGGAGGAGGATTCATGCTTATACGCATTGGCGGGAGTCCTGTCGAGGTAATTGACTACAGGGAAAAGGCCCCGCTGCGAGCAGGCAGGGATATGTTCCTTGACAAAGCCGGCAATGTAATTGAAGGCGCAAGCACTGAAAGCCATCTTGCAAGCGGTGTCCCCGGAACTGTCGAAGGCATGGTAACTGCTCATTCAAAATATGGAAAGCTTCCTTTCGCCGATGTAATTGCACCTGCAATAGTCCTTGCGGAAAATGGGTATCCTCTCTCTGAGGCCCAGGCAAATTCATTCAATTCATTCAGGGATCAGTTTCTGGCTCGCAACAGTGAAGCCACGGCTTTTGTCAAAGACTCGCCATGGCGTGCCGGGGATATTTTCATTCAGAAGGAGCTTGCCGAAACCCTTAAGAAAATACGGGACTTTGGCCGTGATGGTTTTTACGAAGGGACCACCGCAGAGATGCTGACTGCTGAAATGGAAAGAGGCGGGGGACTTATTACTTCCGAAGATCTCAGCCAGTACAGGGCAGTGATAAGGAGCCCGTTGCAGGCTGAATACAGGGGCCACAGGATATATACGGCTTCTCCTCCCTCCGGTGGCGGACTGACACTTCTCCAGCTTTTGGGGATTGTTGAGTCTTACTCCCTTGGCTCAATGGGCTTCCATTCAGCCGCTTCAATGCACCTGATAACTGAAGCCTCAAGAAGGGCCTATGCCGACCGTGCACATTACCTCGGAGATCCTGATTTTATAAACGTTCCTGTCACCGGATTGCTTAGCAAAAACTACCTGGCAGGCAGGATGGGATCATTCGACCCCGGCAGGGCTTCGCTCTCATCTGAAATCAGCTCTGGTGATGCCTCGTTTCCCGAGAGCGAAGAAACAACGCATTACTCTGTTGTAGATGCAGAAGGAAATGCTGTTTCTGCAACAACAACTTTAAACGGAACTTTCGGATCGGGGATTGTTGTAGCGGGTGCAGGGTTTCTTCTGAATAACCAGATGGACGATTTCTCTGTAAAGCCCGGGTTCCCGAATATGTACGGACTAGTGGGAGGGGAGGCAAATTCAATTGCCCCGGGTAAGAGAATGCTCAGTTCAATGACCCCAGTCATTATTGAAAAAGACGGAAGCCTCATGATGGTGGCAGGATCACCCGGGGGATCCACTATCCCAACATCTGTATTCCAGGTTGTTACAAATGTAATTGATTTCGGCATGACAATCGGACAGGCAGTTGATACAGGCAGATTCCACCACCAGTGGCTGCCCGACTGGATTAATATTGAAAAGAATTGTGTCGATTCTGTCACTGCTGACAGACTAAAAGCCATGGGACATACGTTTAATGAAAGATCTGCAATTGGAAGGGTGAATGCAATACTTGTCACAACCGACGGTAAAAGGCGGGCCGGAGCCGATAAAAGGGGAGAGAACGCTGCCTGCGGATACTGAGGTTTTGAGGTATTATATTTTTTGTTATCTTGCGTTGAATTGCGATTATTAAAAATTAATTAATACTTTTAGCATATCAAACTGGGTTTACTTCTGATCGATATATTTAAAATATTTCATTTGAGCACATTGAGACATATTCAGTTATGAAAAGAATTCTTCTGATTGTAGTTGTCATTTTGGTAGTGCTGCTTGCCCTTCCATTTGTAAAATTCATCGGCTGGAGCTTTCAACAAAAGAAGCCCATGAACGTGATTCTTGTTGATAAGACAGTCCCGACCCTTGAAAGGCTTAACCATAAATCGTTTAACTGGGTGTTGACAAATGAGAGGTTCGTTAAGAAAGGCAGCAATTCCGGATATTCATACAAGAAAGATTACTACGGCTTCATCCCGACCCGTCCGCTGAGGGAATTCGGCTGGACAAAAAATGAATACAGGCTTACCGACCTCAAGGAACTTCCTGCGGGCAACGACGCCGTTTATTTTACAGATACTTATGGCGTGTTCTCGAATGACTGGTACAAGGGACTTAACAGGAGCCGCCGCTCAAGGATGATTTACGGCGGTCTCAACAATACCGACAATCTTCTCATTAAGGAAATGAAGGACAACAAAAAGCTTGTCCTCCTTGAGTATAATGTTATGGACCACCCGACAACTGCCTATGAGTCTTTCAGGCTGCAGGAGCGTCTTGGCGTATCACTGTCAGGCTGGTCAGGCAGGTATTTCAGTTCACTCGACTCCACGGATAAGGAATTTCCTATATGGCTTACGTCAATGTACAGGAAGAGTGCAAAGAAACCCTGGCACTTCAGCAAAGCAGGTATAGTCCTGCTGACATCAAGGGATGTAATCGTACTTGAGGAAGGCACCCATCTCTCGAACCCGATGCCCTCAATTGTGACTGATGAGGAGAACAGTTCAAAGTACGGACTTGTTTCCCAGGTGGCTTTCAATAAGTGGTTCGAGATACTTGATGCCCGTGAAAACACTGTCATCTCAAAGTTTAAAATAGAAACAACTGCGGAAGGCGATACTCTTCTTAACCAGAACAACCTTTCCTCTTCCTTCCCTTCCGTTATTAAGGACCCCGCTGAAGGACTCACTTATTATTTCGCCGGTGATTTCTCTAACAACGATGTTCCAATGTGGACTGCAAGGCTTAAGAATGTTTCCAGCATGAAACTGTTCCTGTATTCAGACAAATCCGATGATGCAAGAAGATTCTTCTGGCTCTACTACAGGCCCCTGATAAGTTCGATATTCAATGAACATTATGCAGTGACAAGTGCTAAATAAAATCCTTGGTATATAATATCAGAATACAGGTCCGGGGAGACCTGTATTTTTTTTTAAGAACATTTTCAATGCAATGAAAATTTCAGTAATCCAGTCAGATATAGTATGGCTAGGCAGGGAGCAGAATTTTAAATCCTTTGAAGTACTGTTTGCCTCTCTCTCCGGCCGCTCCGACATTGCAGTTCTGCCTGAAATGTTCACAACAGGTTTTGTCACTGATCCGCGGAATGCGGGTGAGAGACAGGGAGGACCGACAGAGGTCTGGATGAAAGACATGGCAGCAAGGTATGGTTTTGCAATCTGCGGAAGCTATATTGTCAATGAGGGCTCTCATTATTTTAACAGGTTGCTTTTTATCAGCCCTGACGGTTCTGCACACAGCTATGACAAGAGGCATCTTTTCAGCCTGGGCGGAGAGGACAAGAGCTTTACGGCAGGCAGGGACAGGATAGTTTTCAATTACATGGGATT
>JALOMK010000170.1 GCA_025455505.1 Bacteroidales bacterium | reverse complement strand
AGGAGCAGTAACAGTATTCGAATGAATGAAAATGCAGATCATCAATAACAACAAACCATGGTTCAGCTCTCTGTTGCTGAGACTATTGCCTGTAGCAGGGCTTGTATTCATTACCCTTTTTACATACCGGGCAGTTTTTGACAATTCCTTTGTGGACTGGGACGATTACACCTATGTGGTGGAAAACGACCTGGTTCGCTCTGAAGATATAAGCCTGCATGATATTTTCACCGAAAAGGTTTCGCTCAACTATCATCCGCTCACGATATTAAGCCTGCGCCTGAACAATAATGACTGCCCGTCCTGTCCTGAAGGAATATCCCCGGCTCCGTTTATTAAATGGAATGTGATACTGCACCTTCTGAATACTTTGCTTGTATTTGTTTTTATCAGGCGCATAAGTGCCGGCAGCATCTTTGTCCCCCTTTTTGTCGCTGCCGTATTTGCCGTGCATCCCATGCATGTTGAGTCGGTTGCCTGGATCTCTGAACGGAAGGATCTGCTCTACTCGTTTTTTTACCTCGCAGGGCTGATATCCTGGGTTCTGTACCTTGAGAATGAGAGAAAATCCGCCGGGGGAATCCTTCTATATTCTTTGACCCTGCTGCTATTCATCCTCTCATGTCTTTCAAAAGCCATGGCTGTCTCGTTTCCGCTTGTCCTTGTGCTGACCCTTATATGGATGCGCCGGAAGCAGGGCGGGAGTAATTTCAGAAGCCTGGTGAAAAGCGCTTTCAGCAGGAAAATGATTATACAGCTTTTGCCGTTTTTTGCACTCTCGGTTTTTTTCGGGGTGCTGGCTGTTGCAATAAACAATCCCAACAGTTTTTCGTCTATTCACCGCATTCAGTACGCCGGCTACGGCTTTGGAATGTACCTTGTTCGCTTCCTTTTTCCTTCCGGTCTCTCGCCTTTATATCCCTACCCGTCGGCCTTTGTTCATTATGAAGGTTTTTCGGCCTTTGTCATGGGTGCCGGTATAATTGTCTTTGCCCTTGTACTGATTATTGCTGTCCTGGCTTTCAGGAAGTTTCCGGAACTTACATTCGGAACCGGCTTTTTTCTTGCCACAATCCTGATGGTACTTCAGTTCATATCTGTCGGAGCGGCAATAATGGCCGACCGCTACACCTATCTTGCCTATATAGGACTTGCGTTAATCCCTGCCTTTGCAATTGAAAGGCTTGGAAGGAATTTGCGCATGGTATTATATTCGCTATCTGTTGTGTTCGTACTCATTCTTTCTGTATTATCTGCAAGGCAGGCTGATGTCTGGAGCAACAGCGAAACCCTGTGGAACAGGGTGCTGAAGTATTTTCCCTATGATGAAACTGCAAGGAGTATTCGCGGAATATACTATATGAAAATGTCAGAAAGAAGCGCTGATGACAAGGATAAAAGCGGGTTGAAGGCAAAAGCATTGAATGATTTCCGGCATTCAATCAGAGCGGGCACCGCCCGTGCTGATGTATGGGAATCTGCAGGAATAATCTATGCAGGGAGTGCAGGCACCGACAGCGCTCTCCTCTGCCTTGACAAGGCCCTGGAACTAAGGCCTGAAAAAGGAAGCATATACTACAACAGGGCGCTTGTAAATTCAATGGCAGGCAGAAACTTCGAAGCCATCTCTGATTATACGCTTGCACTGCGGTTCCAGCCCGAAAACGCACTCAGGATATTAAACAACAGGTCAAATCTTTATCTCGACCTCGGAATGTACAATGAGGCAATACGCGACCTCGACTACCTTATTACCCGCGAGCGCGGGAATTATCGCTATTATGCAAGCAGGGGATATGCCAGGCGGATGGTAAAGGACATTTCCGGGGCTGTTACGGATTTTGTGAAGGCTCTCGAGCTAAATCCGGATGATGAAGACAGCAGGACGCAGCTCACCGGGATACTTTCAGCCGGGGCATAATGAATCAGGGAGCCAGTCTCTCCCTTGTCCACTCATCATTCTTCTTCGTATATGTTATCCTGTCGTGCAACCTGTATTCACGCTCCTGCCAGAATTCATAAAATGCGGGTGTCAGCCTGTATCCGCCCCAGTACGAAGGTTTTTCAACCGGTTTTCCTGTAAACAGCTGGTTGAAAAGCTCGTACCTGTTCTCAAGATGCTTCCTGTCGGGTATCACCGAGCTTTGAGCGCTGGCCCAGGCGCCTATCTGGCTTTCGCGGGGCCGTGTCGCAAAATACTCAGCTGCCTTTTCTTCCGGAAGCAGCGATACCTCTCCCTCGATTCTGACCTGCCGGGAATGCACGGGCCAGTAAAACAAGAGCGCAGCCCTTGGATTTGCAGCCAGGTGCATTGCCTTTTTGCTGTTTATATTTGTGAAAAAGCAGAAACCTTCAACACTGTATTCCTTAATAAATACTGTCCTGACAGAAACCTGTCCGCGCGTGGATGCTGTTCCTAGGAATACGGCGTTATGATTTGAGGCTCCTGATTCTTTATATTGCCTGTACCACGATTCAAACTGGAGAAAAGGATCGTCGCCGGCATCTTCTTCAGAAAGAGAAAGTAATTGTATCATTATTATTTCAAGGAATTTCGACTTTCATATTGCAATTGTCAGAAACAGTTAAACAACACAGTGAACTATATGTTCGCTGCCGCGGAAACGATATATTTGCAGAACATTCATTATTAAAACATACAGGCATGAATAGAAAAAGCAGAATTTCCAGATTCCTGGTGCCCCTGGCATCAGCAATTCTAATGACTTTAATGTCGTGCAGCCAGGAGATACCGACAGACCTTTCAAAGGCAAGCATAATCCCAAGGCCTGTATCGGTAAGCCCCACTGGTGAATCTTTTACAGTAAAAGAGAACACCGGCATTTATGTGCTTACTGATAATCAAAAAGTTGCTGAAGTTGCAGAAATGCTTTCAGCCCTTCTGAAGCCCCTGACCGGATATGGAATTGAGGTAAAAACAGCCTCCGGCAATATCCCGGCCGGGAATATTGTACTGTCTCTTGAGGATGGTCTTGATACCGGCAGTGAAGGCTATATCCTTGATATTGCCAAAAAACAAATATCTGTTAAAGCAGAAACACCCGCCGGGCTGTTTTATGCAGTTCAGACAATCAGGCAGCTGCTGCCTGCTGCAGTGGAGAGCTCGTCTCCCGTTGACGGTCCGGTTAAAATCGCAAGCGGGGCGATCAGCGACAAGCCAGTTTACGCATACAGGGGCTCAATGCTTGACGTTTCGCGTCATTTCTTCAGTGTTGAAGACGTTAAGAGGTATGTTGATTTTCTTGCCGCATACAAGATGAACGTCCTTCACCTCCATCTGTCCGATGACCAGGGCTGGAGGATCGAAATCAAGTCATGGCCCAACCTTGCCACGCATGGAGGCAGCAAGGAAGTAGGCGGCGGCGAAGGCGGCTACTATACCCAGGAACAGTATACCGACATTGTAAACTATGCCGCTGCCAGGCATATCACAATAGTTCCTGAAATAGACATGCCCGGACATACAAATGCGGCCCTTGCTTCATATGCCGAACTCAACAAGAACAAGAAGGCTACCGAACTGTATACCGGCACTGAAGTCGGGTTCAGCACCCTTGACACAAGAAGCGAGCTGACTTATAAGTTCATCGATGATGTTATACGGGAGCTTGCTGCCCTTACGCCGGGAGAATACATACATATAGGCGGTGACGAGTCGCACTCAACGAAAAAGGACGACTATATTTATTTTATGAACCGGGTGCAGGATATCGTTACCGCATACGGGAAGAAAGTACTGGCCTGGGACGAGATCGCTCTGGCAACTGTTAAACCCGGCACTATTGCACAGGTTTGGGCAAGTGTTGAAAACGCGAATCTTGCTGTCGGGCAGGGCGCTAAGGTGCTGATGTCTCCCGCCCGGAAGGCTTACCTCGACATGCAGTATCACAAAGACACTCCCCTCGGCCTGCACTGGGCGGCTTACATTGAAGTTGATACTGCTTATATCTGGGATCCGGCCACTTATATTCCCGGTATTGAACAGGATGATATCGTGGGTGTTGAAGCTCCCCTCTGGTCGGAAACAGTTACAAATATCGACGAGGTTGAGTTCATGGTATTTCCGCGTCTCCCGGGTTACGCCGAGATAGGCTGGACTCCGGCGGAACTCCGGAACTGGGATGAGTATAAGCTGCGCCTTGCGGCTCACGGGGAACGATTCACTGCCGCAGGCATCAATTACTACGCTTCGGAAAAAGTGCCGTGGCCTGCCGCGAAGTAAAAGACTGAATTCACAGACAGGGAGTGGCGCTTATAGCCCGAGAAGATAAGTTTCGGTCAGCCGGGCATGGGCAATATTCTTCACCGGAGGCCTGCCCGCTTCGCCAGCAACCTGGTTTGTGAAAGAAACATGTATGATGCCGCCGGCATCCTGTATTATTGCCGGGTAGTGAGCACGGGTTTCACTGCCCGGCATTCCGTTTACAATAACCTTCCTGTGCGGCCAGCTTTTTCCCTCATCCTCCGACAGCCATACCGACAGCCTGTGACGGCCTTCTTCCACATCATTATGGACCAGTGCCCAGTTTCCGCTTTTGAGCACGCAGATATCCGCCGCCGTCCCGGGATTTGGGATTTCAGAGTCAGTAACGAGGCTCCACGTCATGCCCGTGTCCGGCGAGCTGCTCATCATCAGGCGTTGCGGAGGAGGTCCGTTATCGCGCATGTAGGCCCTTATGCTGCCCTCGGAACACATTGCCAGGGTGGGTTGAACAGCCCCGGCGCCAACAAGGGGTTCGCTGAATTCCCATGTCTCCCCGAAATTGTCGCTTAAAGCAATGAGTGAAAAGTCAAAACCGTCAGAATACAGCGGAAGCAGCATCCTGTTACCGGCGAAAAGAGGTTTGTTCCTTGTCTGCCAGCCTATCCTTCTCATCAGGGGGTAGCCCAGGCGGGTTCTTACCCTGTTGCCGGCCTCATCAGTATCGGTGCCGTTGCTTACAAGATTCATTCCCCTGGCAATGTCAATATAGCGGCTTATTGCATTCTTCCATGCTTCTTCCGTTATTCCGGCTCCACCTTCATTAACTATCTGTCCTTCCGAAACCAGGTGGCGGTGGTATTCACTGTACTTTCTCCCGAGAAGCCTTACAAAGCTGTCGTTCCTGCCGATACCCTCCGGTGCGCTGCTGTCGGGCCTGACATGTATCATATCCTGCCATTTCCACTCGGGCGGGCCGCCTGCCTGCATATAGTTGTCGCTTATGCGGTATTTGAGAACCGACGATTCCCACTGGTATGCAAGAACAGTGTACCAGACCAGCCACAGTCGCGATTGAGGGTCGATGAAGACAACAGGATTTATATCGGGAAAGCCCTGAACATCAGCCATAACGAAAGGAACATCCCAGGCCCCTGTTTTCCGGTTTAACCTCGATCCCATAATTGCAACATCGTCAGCAGTCCTCTCTCCGCTTCCCTGGAACCATACTGCAAGCAGATCTCTGTTTGGAAGTTCAACAAGGGAAGTGCCGTGGCAGTGCTTCTCCTGGAAGGGGAATATGTTTTCGATA
>JALOMK010000169.1 GCA_025455505.1 Bacteroidales bacterium | reverse complement strand
AAGTCCGTCCTGTCAAGCTCTGCAAGGATAAGGTTGGGATTTGCAAGCGAAGTAACACCGCTAAACTCGGGGGAAAGCAGTATCTCAAGAGTGCTCAGTATGCTCCTGCTGTCGTCGACAACCAGTACCCTGCCCTTATGTTTCTTCATCAGTAACAGGCATTCATAAACCTGGCTTAAAGTTAAGCTGACACAATATTAAAGTCAATAGACCGTAAAATATTTTTACGCATGTATGTAAATTTTATTTACCATTTTGCAAAAACATTTTTTCTATAACCCTGTATTCATGGCACTTGCTACTATGGCACAATTATAGGATTACTGGGAATGGTAAAACATGAAATTATGACAGGCACATATTTAAAAATCTCTGTCCGAAGCATTCTTCGGAACAAGGTTCAATCTGCAATCAGCATACTTGGCATGGGAATCGGGTTCGGCTGCGTGATCCTCCTCCTTGCACTAATAGTCCACGAGAAATCATTCAACAGGTATATCCCGGGCCATGAAAACATTTGCAGGGTAGTATTCGGAAACGGATCCCAGACCCAGTATCCGCTGGGTGAGGCCATGAAGAATGACTTCCCTGAGGTCAGGGATTTCTTCAGGTTTTACCAGGCTGGCAACATCCAGCTTCGCAATCACAAGGGTGAGCTTTTCAGGGACCGCAACCTTGCCTTTGCCGACAAATCAATGTTTTCAATAATGCATGTCGGCTTCATCAAAGGAGGTCCCGCGATGGCGCTTAACGAAATAGCAATATCCGAAGCAAGTGCTGAGAAATACTTTGGCAAGCTTTCTCCCCTGGGCGCTATTATCTCGGTGAAGTTCAACAATGAGTTTTTTGACCTTGTAATCTCTGGAGTGTATGACGACTTTCCGGCAACATCGGTTTTAAATCCCTTTTTTGTTGCCGACATCAGGTTGTCAGAAAAGATCCTCGGCCAGTTCCAGAGGGCACTTGGAGCCTACGGCAACGAACAGGCAGGCAGGCTCGACTGGGACGACAATGAATTTCTCACCGTGGCAGTGCTTGAGAAGAACACCGACAGAGATGCCCTTGCACTGAAAATGGAAAAATACAAGGAACTCTTCATGAGCGACAGGGTGCGCGACCTGAAGTATACGCTTCAGCCGGTGGCTGATATTTACCTTGGCTCACAGGATATTTCAGGCGTTCCCTATATAAGGACAACAAACGAGGCAGACCTTAAGTATTATGAAGCCATCTCCGTGCTGGTGCTGCTGATCTCAGTACTTAACTATATTCTTCTCACACGAGCGTCGGCAGCCGACAGGCTTAAGGAACTCGGAACGAGGAAAGCTTTCGGTGCCACACGTGGAATTCTGAGTAAACAGATAGTTTTTGAAGCAAACCTTGTTGCCCTGGCAAGCCTCATCCCCGCCTCATTTGTTATTGACTACGGGATGGATTTCATTAACAGCGTGCTTAACAAAACAATGAGCAACGACGTTTTCAGGAATCCTGTAATGCTGCTGCTCCTTGCTTTTGTCATAATCTTCACAGGAACCTTTTCCGGGATACTTATAGGGCACAGGTTTTCAGGGATACCTGCCCTTACTTTGCTCTCAGGAAAGCTTTCGGCAGGACGAAGGAGAGACAGGTGGGGCTATTCCTTCCTCTTGTTCCACTTCGCGATCTACATACTCCTTGTGGCAGGAGTCCTGTCACTTACAAAACAGATCAGGTATTCCATGACAGGCTCCACGGGAATTAATCATGAGAATGTACTTGTGAGCTATCTCGGCACTGACGAGCTTCGGAAGAATTTCGAGGCGATCTCTGATGAGCTTGAGAAGCTTCCGGGGGTAACAGCTACGGCAGGAGGCTCCTTCATTCCTCCCCTCGGGAACCTTCTCCCGGTGACCCTGGCAACGCCTGAAGGTGAAAGAGTAAGGTTCGACGGGCTCATAATGGGCGAAGGGCTTACTGAGCTCCTTGGAATGGAAATAGTCGACGGCGAGTCCTTTGGTCCCTACAGTACCGACAGGATTACAGTACTCGTCAACGAGGCAGCTGCAAAGGAGCACAATCTCAGGGCCGGGGAACTCTTCCTGGGCTTCAGCATCAGGGGCATTGTAAGGGATTTCAATGCTCATTCGCTTCATACGGCCATTCAGCCGCTTGTGATACTGCAGCAGAATCCGGAAAGGATGGGACTGATCGCTGTCAGGACCGACGGCAGCAATGACGAGAGGATCATTGGCGAAATGCGCAGGCTCTTCACAATGTATTCACCCGATGAGATCTTTGAGACGCGCTATCTCTCTGACGATGTACGCGAATTTTATGCCAGGGAGCGGAACCAGTCGACGATAATAGGCGCTTTTTCTATCCTTGCAACCGTACTTTCGATGATGGGCCTCTTCGGGATAGCGCTCATAACGATCTCGAAAAAGACTAAGGAGATAGGCATAAGGAAGGTCAACGGCGCAACCGCGGGCCAGATTCTTTACCTGCTGAATTCAGGCTTCCTTGGATGGGTGATAGCCTCTTCGTTTATTGCAATTCCTGCGGCTGTGTATTTCACCTCGGAATGGCTCGAGCGCTTCGCCTACAAAACAGAGCTCAGCTGGTGGATCTATGCAGCTGCAGCGTTATCTGCAGTGGTTATAGCGATTATCACTGTCAGCTGGCAAAGCCTGAGGGCTGCAACAAGGAATCCGGTGGAGGCTCTCAGGTACGAATAACATACTGGCATAAAAGAAAATCCATGACTTCCATCGATCAGGTGTATCAATTTTAAAATTGGTACTTTTGGGAATGGAAAAAACCGCAGCGACAGTTCAATTTCCGGGCTTGCTTAAAAATGAAATTGAGAAGGGGCTCCCGGGCAGCGGGGTGCAGTGGGAAATGGCATCGAGCGACAGGATGGTCAGGAATTTCCCCAGGACCGCAGGACCCGATGCAGCCGTTGCCGCAGTGCTTATTCTGCTTTATCCGTATAAAGGATCTGTCCACACTGTTTTCATGCAGAGGCATAATTACCCAGGCGTGCATGGCGGACAGATAAGCTTTCCCGGAGGTAAAAAAGAGCAGGAAGACAGGGATATTATCCACACCGCCCTCAGAGAGACAGAGGAAGAGACAGGAGCAGATTCTTCGAAGATCACTGTAATCGGAACACTGACACCTCTTTTTATTCCCGTCAGCAATATTGTTGTAACTCCTGTCGTGGGCTGGATAAATGACAGGCCTGGCTTCAATCACCAGGCCGAAGAGGTAGTGTTTCTGTTCGATGCCGAATTAAGGAGATTCCTTGACAAAAGCATCATCAAAATCAAACCTTTTGAAATAAGGGGCGAGCTTATCAATGTAAGGTACTTCGACTACGATGGCCATGTAATCTGGGGGGCAACTGCAATGATGCTTAATGAGTTGCTGACTATAATCAGATCGGGAAATATGCTCTGTCGGGTAAATTCCTTGCGGAATGCTTGGCAAGAATTTATACAAGCCGTGCTTTTATGTGATCATTTTTCAATTCCCGACGCCGGTATAACATTCTTGTAATGCTCATACCTGTCGAGAATCTCAGCCACAAAGGCCACCGATTCGCGTCCCCTGAAATAGCCGTTCCTTACAACCGTATCATTATAGTATTCAGGCTGCGATTTTTTCTGAAGCCAGACTTCAACGCTGCCCTTCCATACGGTGGGATCCATGCCGTTCTTCCCGGCAAGCTTCATTGCATCGAGCACATGACCCGGACCAGCATTATACGATGCAAGTATGAAGTTGAGCCGCTCGGTGCTGTCGGCAATTTTAGGCTCAAATACAGACTGCAGCCAGTTGATATACCTGATTCCCGCCTTCATGTTGTTCTCTGGCGATGCCGTAATATCGATCCCGAACCGCTCGCCTGTTACCGGCATTATCTGCATTAATCCCACGGCCCCTGCCCAGGAGACAACTTCAGCGTCGAACCTCGATTCCTGGCAGATAAGCGAAGCCAGAAGCCTCCAGTCCCAGTTGATGCTGTCGCTGAAACCCTTTATCATTTCATCATACGGCGATACCCTGCCGGTGTTAAGCGTATAATAGTCGCTTTTTACGATGTGGCTCGACCGGGCGTTCCTGAAATACTTCGAATAAAGCAGCGAATAGGAAGTTGTTTTCCTGAAATCCGAAATCCACCTGTTAAGCTCTTCCGCAAGCATCTCCGATCCCTGCTTTCTGACCGCCCAGGCAAGACTCTGTGTAAAGCTCACGGGAGTCGCAACATCGATATCGGGGTAATAGGTTGCATTCACAAGGGCTATATTCTCATCGCATACAACGTAGTCTATTTCCCCGTCATTAAGATTCCTGATGAGGGTCTCTGCCTCGAAAGGCACTTCAACTATGTTTATCGAATCACCTATCTCGCGTGCAAGAGAATGGAGCCTCTCTACATGTGAAGACCCCTTCTGCACGTAAACAGTCTTGTGCGCAAGGTCGAGCTGATTCCTGACAAGCCTGTATTCAAGGGCATCAGATGAAAGCGACCTCCACGATTTTGGCTTCCTCTGCACAAGCACCTGCCTTGTTTCATCGATGGGATCGGTGAAAAGCACTTCCTGCCTGCGCGAAGCATTAACAGTAAGTCCGATTGCAAGCAGGTCGGCCTTGCCTGAATTAAGCAGACCGAATGAGTGATCGAGGTGATTCTCGGTTATTATCTCGAGGTCGAGCCCCAGGTAATCGGCAAAGGATTTGAGCAGTTCGTAATGAAAGCCCATTGGCTCTCCCCTGTACAGGAAGTAGTTCGTTGAATTGAAATCTGTAACAGCAACTATCCGGCCCCTTGCCTTTATCGAATCAAGATCAAGCGAAATCCCTTTCTCGCCGGCAGGAGTGCTGCATGAAGCGAGTACAAGGATTAATACTGAAATTATTAAAATAAGTTTCTCTCTCAAAATCAATAAATTGGTTAAAAATGTGCTTTCCGCGAAAGCGGGTGCAAAGATAGCAATTTTTTTCTAATCGTAAAATGTCCACGCCAGCCCGTAGCGGAACATCCTGACATTCATAGGATAAGACGGCACCATGAAATAGTCGAGACCCATAAGTCCCGAGTTGACATGATCGAACATGAAAAACATCCTCGTGCGCTTCAGCTTCATGTTGAGGAAAGGACTTATGTAAGGGTAATTGCCGAGTTTTTCGGCATCCTGCCTGTAGAACCTGCCCGTGGCAGGCATATAGCTGTCGGGGTAGTAGCGTGTATGGAACAAGAGGTCGGCGCCGATCTGTATGTTGAGCCTGCCTGCCGTGGACTCAAAGAAAAACTGGTGGTCGAAATAGGCAGCAGCCCTCAGGGCCGCAAGCGGCAGGCTGAGCACCTCCGTATTTGAACTCTGCTGAAGTATCACATCAGTGTCGACATGAAACTTCCAGGCCCTCATGTTTTTCGAAACAGTCAGCGCAGCAACCGAAAGTCCTCCGGCATGCTGAGCGGGCAGGGCAGTGTTGCCGAAATATGTATAGTTGTCAATAATTGCATAATTGAATTTCAGTAACATGTTCCT
>JALOMK010000168.1 GCA_025455505.1 Bacteroidales bacterium | reverse complement strand
ATATTGTTATTTTTCCTGTATTTATCAAGTGAAAGCAGGGTTGTAGTTCTCATGGTTTCAAATCCAGCCGAGAAGATCTGGCCGGCAATTTTCC
This sequence comes from Bacteroidales bacterium, assembly GCA_025455505.1. Lineage (GTDB taxonomy): Bacteria > Bacteroidota > Bacteroidia > Bacteroidales > VadinHA17 > LD21. The sequence goes on along the minus strand of JALOMK010000168.1, from coordinate 5,448 downwards.
TGTTGTAAAATCCCCCCGGTGGTGAGAAACACTTTGGACTTTGCCCTATCGTATCTTCAATCCATCTTTTGCACCCTTGAATTTCGGCGGCTGATTCATTTAACGTTAGGGAGGTTAGTTTTCTGTGGGACAGTGTATGACCTCCAATTTCATATTCAGTTGAGATATCACGGATCTGACTTTCGCTCATCACGGTGTATTGAGAATTTGTCTTAGGTATATAGAATGTTGCGGGAAGACCATATTTCTTAAGCAATGAGCAAAGCCTAAAGTCAAGTGGATACCCATCATCCCAGCTTGTTGTTATGAAACATTTATTGGCTGACATATAGTTTTAAGAAATTGTTGACTCTGTAATTCCAGGTATTTTCCTTAGCAGACTCAAGAGCTGCTTTCGAAGCTTCAAGCAATGCAGTGCGGCTTGATGTGATCTGGATTATCCGGTCCGCTATATTTGAAACAACCTGATGTTGATTTCTATTTTCAGTTTCAATTAGAAACCTTCCTCGATTTTTTAGTATTGTTCGCGGCCCGGCTAGATTAAGCGCTACTACGGGTGTTCCTTCTGTGAAACCAGTCTTGTCTGCTGCTTCAGCTCTGGGAAAAGCTGTCTTTGCTCACAATTTCACAGGTGTAATGATTTCACAGCTTGGGCTGGCGATTGCACAGCCTTTCATTCTCAATGCAGTAACTGCGGTTACGGTGCGCTGGTTCCCCTTATCGGAACGAGCCCTGGCAGCAGGGCTTTCTGCCCTTGCGCAATACCTTGGAATAATTGTTGCCATGCTCGTGACTCCACTGCTTATTATTTCAGATCCTGATCTGCCAGGCTATGGCAGCGGGTTTGAAAAAATGCTATGGATCTATTGCATTGTCACAATTATCTCTTCAGCGCTTCTTGTTATTTTCATCAGGGAGAATCCCGTAAAAGACTCTTACAGTGCTGCAGAAATCAGGCATGGCTTCGGCAGGGGAATAGTTCATATATTGCGCAACCGCGACATGCAGATCACACTTTTCCTGTTCCTGATAGGGCTTGGGATGTTCAATGCAATCAGCTCAATGACAGACAGCATCTCAGAGAAAGCCGGGGTGAAGGACTCTGACGGCATGACCGGAGGACTTATGCTTATAGGGGGAATCGCCGGTGCAATAATTCTTCCGGCCCTGTCTGACAGGTTCCGCAGAAGGAAACTTTTCCTGGTTATCTGCATTGCAGGTATGGTTCCGGGCGTCCTTGGTTTATCCCTGGCCGCTTCGGCTGAATTTGAAGCATCATTCTCTTACACGATCCTCCTTGTTTCTTCCTTTATACTCGGATTCTTTATAATGAGTGCCGGCCCGATAGGGTTTCAGTATGCTGCAGAGGTAAGCATTCCCGCACCGGAGTCTGCTTCCCAGGGTATGCTCCTTTGGACTGGCCAGTTGTCGGGCATTCTTTTCACAGCCGGCATGAGCAGAGACAACAATGCTCATCTTGAATTCTTCATGCAAATATTTGTTGTCCTGACATTAATATGTCTGGCAGCCGTTTTGTTGCTGAAGGAAAGCCCTGCAATGAATAGGGATAGCCGATAGCCTGCAAGGAGATTCCATCAGGTTATTTCCGGCTTTTTAAGGATGACGCGATGAAACAAAAGCCCTGGATTTTCGTTTGAATACTCTGGACAGGGGACATCATTATAAGGTATCCTTTTAATTTTTTTTCTGACGGGACGAGTTCCCCTGAATGTATTTAAAGTAGACGATGACTGCAGACGATATTGCAACTGGCGAAGGGACCAGTAGGGAAGAAGACAGGGAAGGCAAGGATCATGCTGACATAATTTTTGACAGAACCTATCTTAAACTCGCTGATCAGTTGCCCATTGGTGTTTATCGCACCACAAGAACCGGAGAGTTGTTGTATGCCAATCCCGCTCTTGCCAGGATGCTGCAATATGATTCGGTGGAAGAGCTTACAAGTGTTAATGTGAGTGATCTCTATTCAGACCCGGTTGAAAGGCAGAAGCAGCTTGAGATATCGGTCAGGGTCTCGCCCAGGATGATGAGTGAGTTCCGGCTTAAGACGCGCAACGGTGGCCTTATATGGGTTAAAGACAGGAGCAGGCTTGTATTTGGACCGGATGGCGCCCCATTGTGGTTCGATGGCGTGATTGAAGATATTTCGGATGTCAAGAACACACTCACTGCAGTAAAGGAAAGCGAGGCAAACCTGAAATCAATAATCGAGAATACCCTCGAGAGCATCTGGTCGGTCGACAGTAATTATAAAATATCCTACATCAACGAGGTGTTCGGATCTGCCTTCCGATACTCCTTCGGAATCGAGCTTGAAAAGGGCATCGACATCATTGATTCACTCCCCCCCCATCTCAGGAGCGTATGGAAGGAGAGGTATGACAGGGCTTTCAGAAATGAACATTTTGTTTTTGAAGACAGGGTGGAAACAGGAGAGATGGTTGTTTACGTGGAAGTTGCAATGAACCCGATAGTTGTTGACGGAAGCGTGGTGGGAATATCGTGTTACGGAAAGGATATCACCGAGAAGAAGAATGCCCAGCTGCAGCTGCAAATGCTTTCCGAATTCAGGAAGCTCCTGATGGATCTGTCTGCAGGTTTCATTAATATTCCTGTGAGGGATATACCAGGCGCCATAAGAATTTCGCTGCAAAAGATAGGCACATTTGTGGAAGCCGACAGGGCCTATGTATTTGAGTACGATTTTGAAAACAACACCGGGACGAATACCTATGAATGGTGCAATGACGGTATAGAATCGTTCATCGACAGGCTAAAGGCTTTTCCTCTTGATCCTTACCCTAAATGGGTTGCAATGCATCGCCATGGTGAGATAGTAAAGGTTGATGACCGCGAGTCGATGGATGATGAAAGCCTTTGCAGGCTGATGGAGATGCAGGGAGTCAGGAGCCTCCTTACAATACCTCTTATAAATGAGGGGTTTTGCGTAGGATTTGTGGGCTTTGATTCAGTTGGAAAAAAGCACACTTACACAGATTATGAGCAGGAAGTGCTTGGAATATATGCTCAGATGCTGGTAAACGTACAGGAAAGATTCAGGAAGGAGCAAAAACTAATCTTGGCCAAGGAGAAAGCCGAGGAGAGCGACAGGCTGAAATCTGCCTTTCTTGCGAACATGAGCCACGAGATCAGGACGCCGATGAACGGGATTATAGGCTTCCTCGACTTGCTGAAGGAACCCGACCTCTCGGAGGAGAACAAGACAGTATACATCGATATAGTAACAAAGAGCGGTTACAGGCTGCTCGATACAATAAATGATATTATCGAAGTCTCACGGATCGAGACGGGAGAACTGCAGGTAACCCGTACGCTTGTAAATGTAGCCGAGGTACTTGGTTTTTGCAGCGGGTTTTTCAGGCAGCAGGCCGACCAGAAGGGACTTAAGCTTGTTGTGGACAACAAACTGCCATATGGGTCTGCCGCAGTGGTAACTGACAGGAATAAGCTTGAAAGCATAATAACAAACCTTATAAAGAATGCTCTTAAGTTCACCCATGCCGGGTCGGTGGAGTTCGGGTGCAGGCAGGAAGCAGGATCTCTAGTTTTCTGGGTAAAGGATACGGGTCAGGGCATTGCACCTGACAAAACACAGGTCATCTTTGAAAGGTTTGTTCAGGCTGATATTTCGAACACCCGTCCTCATGAAGGCTCAGGTCTTGGCCTCTCAATCGCCAAAGCTTACGTTGAGCTACTTGACGGCAGTATCTGGGTTGAGTCGGAGCCGGGCAAGGGCAGCATATTTTCTTTTTCAATACCGCTCGATAGCGAACCGGAAGTTGCAAATAAGCCCGTGGACAAAGCTGAGCCTATGGATTATGAAGAACCTGAACTAACAATAATAATTGCAGAGGACGACTTCTCAAGTTTCCTCTTCCTCGACAAAATCCTGTCATCATACAAGGCTGAAATAATACACACTACGGATGGCTATGATACAATAAAAGCTGTCAGGAACATGCCGGATGTAAACCTTGTCCTTATGGATATCAAGTTGCCCGGCATGTCGGGGCTGGAGACTACTGAGGAAATCAGGAAATTCAATACTACAGTTCCAATTGTGGCTCAGACTGCCTATGCCCTGGCGGGCGACAGGGAACTTGCAATAGCTGCAGGCTGTAACGATTATATTTCGAAACCCATCAGGAGGGAAGACCTTTCAAAGATCGTTGAGAAGTATGTTCTCAGAAAATGAACGGCGTGCAGGTGCCTTTATAAGATTCCATCCCTTGCTTTTCTTTGAGTAATTACTAAGTTTATACCAGATTTGTGATAATTGGTATAAATTTTTTTATTATGAACGCTTCATCTCAAAAGTCTGCCGGCATAGCCGTGAAATGGCTGCTCACCCTGGTCAGGATGGCAATAGGATGGCATTTCCTTTATGAGGGAGTGGCCAAACTCATTATGGGAAACTGGAGTTCCGCTCCCTACCTCGCAGCCTCAAAGTGGATATTTGCACCTCTTTTCCACTGGATGTCAGACAGCGCAGCGATGACAGCGCTTGTAGATTTTATGAATATCTGGGGACTGATCCTTGCAGGACTGGGCCTGATGCTTGGCTTGCTGACACGCTGGGCCAGTATAGGTGGAGCCGTGATGCTGTTCTTTTATTTTGTTGCATATCCTCCTGTACCGGGATATACCATTGGTGTGCCTGTTGAGGGGAGCTATCTCTGGATAAATAAAACTCTTATCGAGTTTATTGTACTTTTTGTCTTTATATTCATATCTGCAGAGAACCATTTCGGCATTGACAGGATTTATTCCAGGTGGAGGGAAGCTAAGGCAAGAAAGCCCGTTCCGGATACTTCTTCTGATACAGGCATTGCAGCGGGGAGAAGGGAAATTATCAAGGACCTCATCTCGGTACCTGCGCTCGGAGCTTTTGCTTTCGCCCTATACAGGAAGAGAAAATGGGACAGCTTCGAGGAGAGGCTTCTGAAAGTGGAAGGCATAGATGCAAATTCCGGATCGACACTGCTTAAGTTCAACTATGCCTCGCTGAAGGACCTGAAGGGAACCGTTCCTTCGACTGTAATAAAGTACATTGATAAGAACGGGAATCCTGCCGAATTCACACTCAGCAGGATTATTATGGGCGGCAACCTCGTGGGAGGATGGGCCCATGCCCGGGACCTTATATATGTTTCAAAGCTCGTCAAGACCTATCACACCGATGAAAAGGTGATGCAGACTATGGCGCTGGCCGAGAAATGCGGGATTAATGCAATCATCACAAATCCCCAGCTTGGCCGCATTCACCAGAAATACCTTCATGAATTCGGCGGCAAAATGAAATTCATTTCCGACTGCGGAATCAATCTTGATTTTCAGAAGGGAATAGCGATGTCGCTGGCTGTAAATTCAGACGCACTCTACTGCCAGGGCGAGATAACAGACAGG
>JALOMK010000167.1 GCA_025455505.1 Bacteroidales bacterium | reverse complement strand
CCTTGACGCCAGAACCACGCCCTCGTCTGACTCAGCATCAATTCCCGCTACCATCGAGGCTTCGACTTCATTTACGACAAAGGCATAGGTTTTCCTGAGCACAGATTTTTCAAACGGCATCGCCGGGGCAAGGTTGAAAATCACTTTTTTGCCATAGTCGTGGGCAAGGCTTATTATATGGGAGATTGTCTCAAAGGGTATCTCCATCTGCAGTACGATAATATCTGCAGACTTTATGGCATCGACGGCTGTATCGATGTTTTCAGGCATCAACCTGAAATTTGCTCCCGGGGCAACAGAAATGCAATTATTCCCCATGCTGTCGATCATTATAAGAGCTGAACCGGTTGCTGCAGTTTCATCTCTGAAAACTAAGCTTGTATCAATCCCGTCCTTCCTGAAACTTTCTGTCAGCTGGTCAGCAAAACTGTCATTGCCGAGATTTGTAACAAATGTTACATTTCCACCTGCTCTTGCAGCTGCCACTGCCTGGTTAGCTCCCTTGCCACCCCATACCTGCCGGAATGTGCCGCCGGTGACAGTCTCCCCCTTTGAAGGGAGCCGCTCCGATTTTACTATGAAGTCGACATTTGTGCTTCCGATAACAAGGATCTTTTCACTCATGGCCTGAAGTTTAATTCATTAAGTTCGACCCCTGCCCAGAGGCTGCTTGCAGATAGTTCCTTTGCCTTTTTAAGGTCTTCGGTCGCGGCCCCGGCATCACCCAGTCCCTTATAACCGAGTCCCCTGATCAGGTAAGCTCCCGACATCTGCACGGCGGCTGCTTCCTTTTCCCCGAACTTTGCAAAAAAGTCAACCTCCTCTCCCCTTTTTATCCTGCTGGTGCCATCTTCAATCATTCTGCCAAGCAGCTCCTCAGCCTTCTGCCTGTTTCCCAGTTTCATAAAACTGAGTGCCTGGTAATAAGTTATATAGTTCACGCCTCGGGTTTGCTGCTCTGCCGAAAGCGTAAAATACTGCCTGCTCCTTGACTTGTTTCCAAGTGCTGCATAGGCAGAACCGATGAAGTAGTTGATCTGCGGACTCCGGGTATCTCCTATTCTCCTCCCTGAAGCAGAAGCCTCAGCAGATTCGACATTTTCAAGGAACTGCCTGAGAGCCGCATCATATTTCTTCTCATCCATGTATCTGATGCCGAGCAATATGTGTGCATCAACGCTAATGTCCCTCACCCTGGAACTGCCCTCCCTGAAATGAAAAGTGCTTCCGGCAAGGTACTCAACTGATTTTTCGGATTTGCCGGCAAGGTTCAGGACCATTATTTCACGAACGAATGAATCGTCGCGCCTTTTTACAACGTCATTCATCCCCTCGAATAACCTGGCCCTTTTTTCAATAGGGGTGTTGTCCATTTCGTAAAGTGGGTCCAGTTCAGCATAATAGACAGCTTCATTCCTTTCATTTTCAAAGGCTTTCTCATAGGCCGAAATCGCCCTGGCAAGATCTTTTGAATGATGATAATAAGCCCAGCCCAGGTTTCGCCACACTATTGCGACAGAAGGATTGAGCCGCGCCGCCTCCTCCCAGCATGAAATAGCTGCTGCCGGCTGCTTGTCGTAAAGTGCATTTCCAAGGTAATAAAGGGGTTTGGGATCTGACTTATCTGCCATCCTGGCTGCATCAAGGGCAGCTACATCTTCATCCCTGAAAGGAAAGACGTAATCTTCCGGCATTGAGGAAGCGTTTTTGAAATATTTTCCTGCGGCTGAGGCATTGCCATTCATAGTCTCGAGGTAACCAAGATAGTAGCTTATCATAGGGTTGCTGTTCCTGAACCTAAGCAGCACTTCAGCCGCTTCCTTATGAAGTCCGTCGTTTATGTACCCGGCGGCAAGTTCCAGGTAGTTTTCACTGTAAGACCTCATGTTTTTCTCAAGCTTTGCCAGGAGAAGCGGGGCTTTATCCATACCCGCACCTGCGGCAACGGCCAGGTAAAGTTCATTCCCCGATCTGAAGTCCAGGGGATCGTTTTCATACAGTTTGTTCACTGCAAGGAAAGCTGCGTTGTGGTCACCAAGCCTCCTGAGAATTGCTGCCTTAAGCGCTATTGCACTGTTGTTTACGCTGTTTGTCCTGAGCGACTCATTGACCTGTCCGAGGGCCCTTTCAAAATCACCTTTCGAGCATGATATCCTGGCAAGCTCCAGGTAAGCTGCAGAGTGCCAGTCCTGATCCCACGTTGCGCGATAGAGCGTATCGATCGCAAAATCATCCAGCTTCATTTTCCTCAGCGTTAAACCCTCAAGGTACAAAGCCTCGCAGTCAGAAGGACGGGTATAATCCTTGGTAAGTCTTTTCAGCGCTCTTGTGAAATACTTCCTGGCAAGTGCATATTCCGAGTTCTTCAGGTGTATCTTCCCCACTGCGATGTTGGTCCTGATGTCACCCGGATCGCGGACTAGAGCTTCGCTGAAGTAATCCATGGCATTGAGCGTGGGATTATAGAACTGGAGTATTCTGCTTCCTGTGAGAAACAGCTCCTCAATTGTTTTAATCTCAGCCGGCAGGGGTGGCTTTTTAACCTCATCCGGCAGGCCCGTAGCTTTTTGAACTTCGACAGGTGCATAAGCCAGGAGCAGCTCATTTCCGGCAGTGTTGACAAGGCTTGTCGAAAGGTCAGTCATTTTGAAAGGGCCTTCAATCTTTATACTGGCTGTAAAAGTCTTCTCCGGTGAGATCTCAACTGTTTTATCGAGAATTATCCTTTCGCCGTTTTTAAGTGTTATCCTGGCAGCCGGGACTTTCTGTGTTGAGTAATAACCGAGGAAGACTGTGTTTCCTTCACCTTTTTCAAGGTTTACCGCACCGTTCAGGTTGGCATTTTTAAATCCCTTTATATCCTTTACGGGGAACCAGTATTGTTTGAATGATTTTACTTCGTATGGCTTTATCCAGCTGTAATCCGGCTGGTTATCTGAAAAGGCGCCGACCATTATTTCAACATAGGGCCCTGCTTTTTCAGTCAGCCTGCCTTCGGTAGCCTGTCCACGCGGACCTGAACCCCATTCCCAGAGCTTTGCTCCCTTTACTATGTTATGATCAGCCACATGAACAGTACCCGATTCACGCCCGTGGTCATAACCACCCATGAAATCCTCAGTAAGATCATGGGCAAAATATGAATTCTGGTTTTCAGAGTTCACCCACCAGCTTAAATCGACTCCCTTCGTAAAATCTTCACCATTGTATAATTCAGTTGAAAAGGGCCAGCGGGTGAAACTGTTCTTTGCGTGATAGGTTGCAAGGTTGACGCTCGGAGGAAATATTACCTGGTAATCCTTGTTCGTATGAGCCGCGACATTAGCCCAGTAAAGAAAGGTGTTTGTCAGCGCGGTGGGATTGAGGATCTTCACTTCCGCGGAATAATATGACTTACCAGGGTAAGCAGTGATCCCTATTGTCCATCTCATCCTGTGACGCGGCTCTGTTTCGCCTATCCAGACAGTTTTGCTGCCGTCGGCGTTTTCTTTCAGGTCATAATCAACAGGCAGGAAGGTCGAGGCTCTGTGGTGGTGTATAACGCACCATTCAATGCCTCCGGAGACCCAGGCTCCTGTCATACCTATGTTCGAAGGCTTCACAACGTCGTTCTTATAGATGAAGTTATAGCCGTTTGTTTTGTCGGCAGCATAATACAACTTCCCTCCTATCTCAGGAGTGACACAGAGTTTAATATACTCATTTTCAAGTACCACTGCCTTCCAGGCATGATCCTTTCGTTCATTGCCAATAACATCATTCAGGCCGTAGGGGTATATGTACTTCGATGCTCCCTGGTACGATTCACCCTTGAAAAACATGGGATTCCTGTCAGGAGCTTCAACCCTGAATGTGGGCAGAACCCAGTTTTCTTCAGTAATGCTGACCTGGGAGAAAGCTGGCGTAACAGCCGCAAATAAGGCAGCCGTCAACAGAATGGCCTTTAATCTGTTCATACTGTTTGATGTTATACTTATAAGATACGGAAATATTTACATATCAATTATTTCCGTCTAATAATTTCATCTTATGACCCTGCCCGATCCGTCGCCTTTCATAAGTTGTTCAACCTCTGCAACAGTTACAAGGTTGAAATCTCCGTGGATGGTATGTTTGAGACACGATGCGGCAACAGCGAAGTTCAGCGCCTTCTGATCGTCACCATCGAAAGTCAGCAGGCCGTAAATAAGTCCGGCCATAAAAGAATCGCCTCCTCCCACCCTGTCAACAATATGAGTTATCTGGTATTCCGGTGCCTCAAACAATTTCTTCCCGTCATAGAGAACGCCTGACCAACTGTTGTGATCGGCATTTATCGATCCCCGCAGGGTAATTATAACCTTTTTTGCCGAGGGGAATTTTTTCATCAGGCTGACACAGACTGACTCATATCCGGCAGCTGTTACATCGCCCTTTGACACATCACCGCTTTCGGGTTTTATACCGAATACCTTTTCCGCGTCTTCCTCATTACCAAGGATAATATCACAATATGATACAAGTTCAGGCATTACTTCGCCGGCTGACTTGCCCCATTTCCATAAGTTTTTTCTGAAGTTAAGGTCGCAGGATACTGTTATTCCCTTATCACGTGCGGCCTTAACCGCCTCAAGGCATACCAGCGCAGCACCTTCGGATATAGCAGGTGTAATGCCTGTCCAGTGAAACCAGCCTGCCCCTTCAAATACTTTGTTCCAGTCAACCATTCCCGGTTTGATCTCGGCGATTGACGAATTCGCCCTGTCATATATTACCCTGCTCGGCCGGGCAACTGAACCTGTCTCAAGAAAATAAATCCCCACACGGTTTCCACCTGAAATGATATGATGTGTGCCTACGTTATGTTTCCTGAGGTCCATTATGACTGAATTCCCTATATCATTGGCAGGGAGCCTTGTTACAAATTCAGTATCGAGCCCGAAATTTGAAAGCGATACGGCTACATTGGCCTCACCGCCTCCGAATGATGCGTTAAAGGAACTTGCCTGTGAAAAGCGCTGGCGTTCAGGTGTTGCAAGTCTCAGCATTATCTCTCCAAAAGTTATTATTTTGTTCATGATTGTCATGTATTATTAATGTTTATTGCCGGGAGCTGGGAGCTGGGAGCAGGGAGCATGGGTATGGGGCATTGTACTCCTCTCTTCCGGAGGGGCCAGGGGTGGGAAACAAAACATTGTATTCCCGTCCGGAGGGGTCGGGGGTGGGTAAGTTAAAAGGCATAACGGCGTAAGGGCTTAAAGGTGTAAAAGGGAAAGGCATTGCGTTGTCATTTGTCTTTTTCATCCTTTACAGGCTTTCCGCGCCAGTAATTGGCAAGAACGGACCCGGTGATATTCATCAGAGGGCCGAATATTGCGGGGGCGAGTCCCACCGTAGCCACTTTGCCCATCTGCAGGGCAAGCCCTGAGGCCAGTCCCCCGTTCTGCATACCCACTTCAAACGCTATTGTCCGCCTGTCACGCTCCGGCATGCCTACCACCCACGACAGTCCGTAACCAAGCGAATAGCCTGCAAGGTTATGCAGGAGACTTGTGATCAGCAGAAGGGCTCCGACTTCA
>JALOMK010000166.1 GCA_025455505.1 Bacteroidales bacterium | reverse complement strand
ATCTATATCCTTTTTCTGTTTGTCCGTGAGACCAGGCAGAAGGTCTATCCTTCCTAGGCCAGGGCCTTCTCCCCTGAATCCGAAACCCTGTCCCGGAGAGGGAACGTGCCTGAAGTTCCCGCGAAAGCCGGGGCCAGCACCCCTCATGCCACCGTAACCCGGGCCCCATGCATAGCGCTCATTCATTCCGTGCATTCTTCCCATGCCGGGAGCCTGCATATGCCTGAAACCTGGTCCTCTGAATAAGGCAGTGTCTGCTTTTCCTGTAGAATCTGTAAAATGTTTCATGTAGTTTCCATAACCTGAACCGGGCATATTCCTGGAGTTTCCCCTCGGACCATAGCCGCGCTGGGCATTCATGAATTGTGTGCTGAAAAGCACAACTGCGATAACTGCTGCTGATAACCTGATTAACGTTTTCATTTTCTTTTGATTTAATTAATATCTGTTATTCCTGATTTTCAATAAGGCCCTATAGGAGCTTTGTTTCTGCCTATTTGACAAAAATTGAAGCAATACTATTCCCGCGAAGGAGAGCATTAACAGAGTATTAACCAATAAGCTGGAATTTATAAGGCAGCGCTGTTGCGTTGCAGCAGGAAAGAGATACTTCTAATTATTTCTTACACACCTGATTGCATATCCTACATTTTTGTATGCCGGTGCCCTGTCAATCCTTTCAAATGTATAATAGAGAGTCCGGTCGCGGGCATTTCCCGAGGCATCAGTGGTTGTCCACCACATTGCATTGTATGATAGCTGTGTGAACAGCCCTGTCTCAACCCGTCTTCCGGAGGGCAGGGCTCCAAAACCGTAGGTATCTGCAGCGCCTGCATTTGGAGCTGACCAGTGAGATGTTCCCATTTCCTTGAGCATTCCGCCTGCGAATGAACTTTCAGTTGTTGAATACTGGGCGCCCGGATCGATTACAAGTATCATTGAATGCCATTCGGCGTCGCTGGGCAGGTGCCAGCCTGTCGGGCAGGCACCCTGTACATTGCTTGGACTAGTGCTGCTGGCCGCTGCACCATTCATAGCAGCCGGCCATGTATAGAGAGCCCCGTAAATGTTCCCGTTGGCTGTGTTGTCGTCGTAATAACAAAAGGCCTTGTCTGTGGCTGTGAGTGCATCCCAGGTGGCCACGGTGTTTACATACGGAATGGGGGTGCCGTTGCTGTAATAACCCGACTTAAGATTCTCCGCCATCCACAACTGTGTACCTATCTTAACAACTTTGTACCTGTTGTTTTCATAATCGGAGCATTTTGCAAAAGTGAATGTCACTGTTTTATCAGCTGTCGGGACATCAGCAAAAACGGTGTAGTAGTACTTCGACTTGGCTGTATAGCGAAGCTTATCGCCGGTGTTATAAAGCATCGTAATTTCTGTGCCACCCTTGCTTCCGCCGTCCTGTTCCTCAGCTTTAACAAGTTCCCCTGCAAAGCCCGAATATGAGATTTCGTTGCTACCCCCGCCATATCCTGAATTAATAAATCTTGCAATTGTATTAATGCCTCCACTTTCGATCCTGAGAAGGTACACTCCCCTTGATGCGGCATTTATTGCAAACTTCTGGACCCCGCTCTCAAGGATTCCTTCCCAGTCTGACACCTGCCTCCCGCTCATGTCGCAGAGCGAAACCTTTACTACTCCGGAATTTTCCGCCCTGAATTCCATAAATGAACTTCCCTGTGAGGGATTTGGATACAGTCGCACGAGCTCCTTTCCGAAATTGTAATTGCTTACGTCCACTGTAGAAGAAAGCCTTAGCTGGTCGCTCCCGGAAAGAAGGATGCTTGTCCCCTTGGTAATATTTTCAACCTGAATATTTTCGATTTCTGTAGTATCGCCGGTGGCGGCAAAGGATATAAGGTAGTTCTGGCAATAAGCTGCTGCTGATAAAAAACCAAGAACCAGAAGTGACAGTATGTTTTTCATAGGGACAAGTAGTTGATCATTATTGCAAACAAGTCATCAGCAAACTAAGGTACATATCGACCGACACTTTGGAAAGCATTGTTAATAAACATTTTGCGATTGTTTGTAAATCCCGTTTCAATACCTGCTTTCAAAAACCGGTAAAAGGAAATTAAAAAAGGCTGTCTCTGTTAAACATGAGACAGCCTCTTTGAGCTTAAATAATGACCCAAATTTACTTGTTGTAAACCATTGTTGTTTTTACTTCATTCCCGTCGCGGTCCAGCCTTGTTGATGTTATTGCCAGGGTGTTTGCATCTGTAAGAGTCCAGGCTTGTGCCGACTTCATTGTCCTTGTCTCACCGTTCATGTCGAAAGTACTGGAGGTTTCAATGGTGAGAGTCTTGCCGTCGGCCGACCATTTGGCGATAGATTTTGAATCGCCTCTCTGGCTTGTATTTATGCTCTCCTTTCCGTCAAGAGTATATTTCATAGTGGTCTTCATTGACTCGCCATCCTGATTCTGGAAGGTCCTTTCAACTGTAAGAAGGTTGGCTTCCTGAACTGCAACGAAGTTTCCTCCGCCCATTCTCATTCCCCCTCCACCGCCACCCTGGGGCATTGTGCTTTTCTCAGCATTCAGTGTCCAGGTGCCTGCAAAGTTTGCCTTGCCTCCCTGTGCGTTTGAAACAGCCGGTATCATCATGGCAATAATGACAGCGAGTGAAAAATACCTGGTCAGCATAGATACATTTTTTTTCATAATTGTAAGATTTTAGTGAGTTGATCCTGATTTAGACATCCAAGCTATGCCAAATATTCCTTTCGCGGTGCTAAAAAGTGTTAAAAATCCGAAAAGAATAAGGGAAAACCCACATAACAGCCTTTTGGATGAGTCAGGATAGGGAAAAGGATCAGCATCAGAATCAGCTGGCAGCAACTGTCAGCACCGCAATATCGCCTACCGGGATCCAGTCATCAATATTCGCGAATCTTGAGCGATCGAAGAATATTGGCTCTACAGGCTCTATATCAACCACTCCTACAAGAACCAGGAAGCGCTTTCCTGCAATCATGTCGAACTGTTCATCGGGAAGCTGAAGTTTATCCTGGTGTCTTATGATTGTTTCAAAGGATTCCTCAACCGAAAGCTTGTCGGAGCAGTAAACTGACGATACTATACCTTTAGCCCTTATCATCGCTTCCCCGTTGTTATTGAGAAAATAGAGCATATCACCCCTGCTGACCCTCCCGTGAGGAAGTTTCCTTCCCTGCGCCCCTCTTATTATCATGGACTTCTTTCCCTCGATGAGGTTCTCAAGTTCCCTGGCTTTAGAATTGACATAAACGATATGGTCCATGGACACTTTTGGTTTCAGGTTTCATTAGTAATAGACGGCGAATTTTTACGAATGTTACAGCTAATTTATTAAATATTTAGTTAACAGAGTGTTAATATACGGTTAATGAAGCCACAGTGTCAATAATACTATTGAGGTCTAGTCTTGCAGTCTTGCAGTCGTGCGGTCGTGCAGTCGTGCAGTCGTGCAGTCGTGCAGTCCGGACGTATTATTTGTAACGAAGGGCTTCGGCAGGATTATAGCCCGCTGCCCTTATCGCCTGCCAGCTTATCGACAGCCATCCTGTTATAACTGCAATGAATGTGGCGGCTATGTAGATCAGGGGATTTATTGTGGTCTTTTCTGCAAAGCCCCTGAGCCATACGCTTATGCCATACCAGGCAACAGGATAGGCAAGCAGGGATGAAACCGCTATCAGAACAAGCACCTCGCGCGACAGAAGTGACACAACCGAGTTCTCCGTGGCCCCATAGGTCTTCCTGATGCCTACTTCGCGGGTACGAACTGTGGTCATATATGTTATCAGTCCGATAAGGCCGAGACAGGCTATCATTACTGCAAGCACTGCAAAGAAAACGAATATCCTTCCTGCCTTAATCTCCGTTTCATACAGCTCATTGAACTGGTCGCCGAAGAAATTGTACTGGAATGGCTGCCGCACGGATATCGATGACCATACTTTTTCAATTGCCCTTATTGTATTTTCTGTATCAGCACCGTTAAGCCTTATGCAGAGGTAACCCTCAAAATTGCCGTTCATTATTGTAAAACAAACCGGTGTAATTTTCTTATGCAGCGATTCTATATTGAAATCCTTCATTACTCCGATAATCTTCTTCTTCTGGAATTCCCCGGGCCTCTGTGGCTGAAGTATGTACTGCCCCACGACAGGCTCCTTAAGCCCCAGTGCCTTCACAGCAGCTTCATTTATCATTATGGCGGTCGAATCGGTGCCGTATTCCCTGGAGAAACTTCTTCCCGAAACCAGCCTTGTACCAAGAGTTTCGGCAAAACCGATACTTACCAGAGTCTGGTTGATTAGATAGGTCGCTTTTGTCGGATCATCATCGCGAAGGAAGGCATTGTTGCTGAATACAGTTCCCGGTATGGCAGTTGCATTTGCAACATTCTCCACTCCGGGTATCCTCAATACCTGGTCCTTGAAGGATTCCAGCTGGCGCTCAAGTGCATCGGGCCTTCTTACAACGAGCAGCTTCTCCTTATCGAATCCAAGGTCGGCAGATGTCATGAAATTCAACTGCCTGTAAACTGCAAAAGCACCTATTATTATTATTATTGAAACTGAAAACTGGAATACTACAAGTATGCCCCTGAGAGTCTTTGACATTGAACCCGGATTAAGAGTACCCTTGAGAACCTCGGCAGGATTATACGAAGCCAGTACAAAGGCAGGGTAAAAGCCCGCAAGAATACCTGTGAACGCTATCAGACCGCCAAGGCCAATGACTCCCCTTGCTCCGCCGGCGAGCGACAGCGAAATATCCTTACCTATCAAATTATTGAACAAGGGCATAAGTACCAGCACAAGCATTGAGGCAATAAAGGCCGCAACCGTCACAAGCAGCAGCGACTCCCCGATAAACTGGGCCATCAGACCTGCCTTATCTCCTCCCGAAACCTTGCGTATACCGACTTCCTTGGCCCTCGAGGCCGACCTGGCGGTTGCAAGATTCACATAGTTAATTATAGCAACAATGAGAATGAGCAGGGCAATCACCGCGAAGATAATTACATTGGTAACCGAACCCGCCGGCTCAAGTGAGTACTGCGGAGCTCCCTTCAGGTGAATGTCGCTGAGTGGCTCCAGCTCATACCCGAACTGGTTGCCGGCATTCCTGAAATCCTCTATGGTTATTCCCAGGAATTCCTTTATCTGTGGCCCCACGTATTTCTCAATGCAGCCCTGCAGTTTAGGTTCCATATCCTCCTCAGCGCTACCTTCCCTTAGCCTCACATAAGTGTGGAAATTATGGTTCACCCAGTTGGTTCCCTGGGAATTCCTGAGCGAGTTGAGCGAGCCCAGCATGTCGAACTGCATGTGCGAATTTGATGGAACATTCTCAACAACTCCTGTAACGGTATAAAGATTCGTATCAGCCTCGAGACTTATCTTTTTTCCAATTGGATCTTCCTTTCCGAAATATTTCGCCGCGAATTCCTCGGTAAGCACAATCGATCTCGGGTTAACCAGGGCTTTATTCCTGTCGCCCCTTAGCAGCCTGAAGCTGAAAACCCTAAAAAACGATGAGTCAGCAAAGAGTACCCCGTCTTCATTGAACCTCACATCGCCATTTCTTACAAGCCAG
>JALOMK010000165.1 GCA_025455505.1 Bacteroidales bacterium | reverse complement strand
GACCTTTTGCCCTGAATGCCTGTTTCTTACGGAACGGAAACGATGTCAGCTTCCTCGTCTCAACAGTATAAATACCTTCTGAAAATGTTATTTTCTCAGCTTTGGTTTCAGCAACTATTTCACAACCAAGCTTCTCAGCGAACCACAGGTAATTCCTGTCTAGTGTGTTCTTCGCGTTCTCACGGCACCCGACCATGCAGCCGGCACATTCAATGCATCCTTTCCGGAGAGGCCCCTCCCCTCCGAAATAGGGATCGCGCTCTTTTTCAGGGTCATCGAAATTGACACCAACGAATACAGGTTCAAATGTAGAACCGGCATTCATTTCTTCCGCGACTTCCCTCAGGATCCTGTCTTCGATGTTAAGCCCCTTGTATACGGTTCTGCCAAGCATGAAGGATGCCTTCAGGAAGAAGGGCTCAAGGATGTTTTTCCAGTCACCGAAAGACTTCCATGATGAATTTGCAAAAAACTCATCAGGAGGGATGTAAAGCGTATTGGCATAGACAAGGCTTCCGCCTCCCACTCCTGTTCCGGAAAGGATGCTTGCGGTTGTGTAGAACGAAAGTTTCTGGAATCCGAAGAACCTCAGGGCAGGAACCCAGAGGTATTTTCCCAGGTTCCAGTTCGATTTGGGAAATGATGAAGGATAGTATCTCCTACCCTGTTCAATTGTGAGTACAGAATATCCCTTTTCGGCAAGGCGCAGGCTCGAAACACTCCCTCCGAAACCTGATCCTATTACAATATAATCGTAAACTTTCTCCATTTACAGCCCGCTTAGGCAGGTAAATATAGAAAGTTAGCTTTATTATTTCATCTCCGGTGCAGGAGAAGAATAAAATTATATCCTTCCGGGGTTTAAGCCTGTATCCTTTTAATTTCCGCCTGAGGCAGCCGATGTACCTGAATTACCTGAGGATGGCGGAAAGAAACCTGTCCTTGAAGTTCCTGGTACGGCGGGATTAATGCCGTTCTCAAGAGCAAGTTTACGTTCCCTGTTCTGTTGGCGTATATGCGGGATCAGGTCGGCACCGGCGATACGGAACTTTGAGAGATCAGCCGGTACATCGGACCATACCTGCACTCCTTCATCAAGACCCCTTTCAATCACTATATGCCTGTCGTTGGCATCACCAAGCATCACTATCTGCTTCTTGCCTTCGCGTGTATATACAAAGGGAATGCTGTCGGCACCTGCATGTACACTCACGGCAGGGACGTACAGGACATCTTTCAGGCTGCTTATGACGACCCTGTTACCTGTTGTCATGGCTGGCCTTAGCCTGGGATCACTATCAACTATTTTTACAAGGACCTCAAAAACCTTGCTGTCGGTATTTGAAAGCTGCTCCCCGATGTTGGCAACAGACACAATCTGACCGCTGAATGACTTTTCACCGAAGGCATCTACAGAGACCTGCACCGGAAGCCCATGTGAGAGTTTCGTGACATCAGTCTCACCAACATAGATACGCGACTGCAGGGTACTTAGATCGGGGAGTGTTGCAATAACAGGATCAAAGGGACTGATCATCGATCCGGCTTTTCTTTTGATCCCATTCCTGTCCTTTTTGTACATTACTATCCCGTCAGACGGGGCCCGGATAATGAAGCCATCGAGCAGGGCCTGCAACTCGGAAACCTTGTTCCGCTGCCTTTCCCAGGAATATCTAAGGTTCCTTACCTCAGACGAGGTCTGGCCTGTCCTGAGATTGTAAAGTCGCTGCCTGTAATCGAGAAATCTCTGTGCCTTTTCGAGCTCAACCCTCGCAAGTCTCTGTATGGCAGGAGGCTCAAACTTCGACTGCTCAAGGGTGATTGCAGCTTCCTCCATGACATAGTACTGGTTGCGTATCTCGTCCCTGAGGGCTGAAAGTGCAACTGCGGTGTCGAGAAGCTTCATTTCAAGCTGCGACCTAAGGTCGCGCAGGATATCGCTTTCGTCCTTGAGAGTATTTGCAAAAGATGACCTGTCGAGAGTTGCAATGTAATCTCCCTTTGATACTATTGTTCCCTCAGGCACAATGTCGGTCAGACGTACAGGCATCGGTCGTATGTTAAGGCTCTGCACAAGATTAGGGCCCCTGATATCGAGGGCTTTTTGAGCAACAAGTTCTCCCGTGGCTGACACAGTAATTTCGAAATTACCCCTCTCAACCCCGGCATAGCTTACCGCTTCCCTGTCGATAGTTGTCGCCCTCACAAAAATCATTAGTGCAAGAGAACTTACTATTACTATTACTGCTGTTATAATTACTGTTTTTCTCATTTATGTTACGACTGTCGTTTAATCAGAAACAATCTAAATAACAACTTGTTCACAGCTTCGGCATCCTCTCGCATTAATTGCTATATTTTGCATATTTTTACGTATTGTACCTCTAAAAACTCCCCGGAATGAAAAAGAAGCTCCTCCTCCCCGGACTGGTTCTGTTACTGGCAGTATCAGGCAAAACGATGTCGAAGGATCCGGCAGGCAGGCCGGCAGGCACTGCAGGAGAGATAATAGAAATCATAATCATGAAGACAGGTTCGCCGGCTATTGCAAACACAGTGGATGTAATCAAGGAAGGTGACCCCTCAATCGCGGTAAAGGGTATAGTGACAACAATGTTTGCCTCTATGGATGTGCTCAGGAAAGCCGTTGCCCTCGACTGCAACCTGATTATTGCCCATGAACCCCTGTATTACAATCACTCCGATGCCACTGCCCTGTTCTCAGACGATCCGGTTTTCCTTGAGAAGCAGAAATACATCAGGGATAATAATCTTGTAATCTGGCGTTTCCATGATTACATACACAGGATGCAGCCCGACGGGATACAGGCAGGGATGGCCTCGAAGCTTGGATGGGAAAAGTATCTCGCGAAAGGTTCCACAAGCAGCTTCCTCGTACCTGAAACGAATCTCGGTGCTGTGCTGGTACATCTGAAAAAAATATTCCCGGGATCGGTCTTCAATGTAATTGGCAAAAAAGACATGAAAGTGCGTACCATTAAGATTGCAGTCGGAGCGCCAGGGAGCCAGGCTCATTTCAGGCTGCTTCGGGAGCAAGATACGGACCTGTTGCTGGCTGGTGAAGTACCGCAGTGGGAAACCTATGAATACATGCGCGATGCAGTCGCCCAGGGAAGGAACAAGGCAATAGTCTTTCTCGGTCACGTCCAGTCAGAGGAAGCGGGAATGGACTATTGTGCTGCGTGGCTGAAGGGATTCATAAAAGACATACCCGTTCATTTTGTTGAAACGGGAGCATCATACTGGCAATATTAACAAGCAAAAATTCCTGAATCAGTAACCTAAACATACAGTCATGGTAAAGATCCTGAACATAGTATTATTTGCGGCAATGATAGTAATGAATTACCTGGCAACAGCGCTGCCCCTGAACGGAAAAACAACCGGCGAGCTGTCAGATGCATATCCCAACCTCTTTGTGCCGGCGGGAGTAACATTCTCCATATGGGGAGTAATCTACATACTCCTGCTTATCTACTGCGTAATCCAGTTTACAGGTTCGCGGCAGGTGGAAATAGGCAACATCAGCCTCCTTTTCGGGATATCCTGCCTTTTCAACGCCCTGTGGATAATCGCATGGCATTACCAGCGGCTCCATGCCTCTGTATTACTCATGCTGGGTTTGCTGATATCCCTGATTTACATCAACTTGTTCATCAGGGACCTGCCCAACGGCCTTATAAAGGCAGCTTTCGGAATTTACCTCGGATGGATATGCATAGCAACAATTGCAAATCTTACGGCATTGCTTGTTGGCATAGGATGGGACAGGTTCGGTATAGCTGAAGTAAGCTGGACAATCGCAATGATTGCTGCCGGAGTGCTTATTGTATCGCTTGCTGTTTACGGCATGTCGAATCCATTTATCGGCCTCTCAGTGATATGGGCCTTTACCGGTATAATAATTAAAAGAAGCGACGATTACAGGTCAATTGTAATTACGGCTGCAATCGGTATTGTAATTGTTGCAGCATTTACAATAACAGGCTTCATCAGGAAGCCTGCCTGAGGCAAGGTTCAGGGTTTCAGCGGCCTGACAGTCAGCCTGAAATCATATCTCCGCGGCATCACCTGGTATTCTGTGAATACCGAGAGAGCTGTACATCCCACGCCGCTTGTGGCATAGTCGATATTGAGTGTAACGCAATCCGATTCATGGAGCTGGTATGTATACAGCGCCTTTGTAAGATTGTCTGTTGAGAAGTTCTGAGCGCTGAAGTTGAAGAGCCTGTCGCCCTTAATCTCGAGCCCGTTCCCTGCTTTGTCTGTAATCCTCACCCAGCGGTTGTCGCATCTTAA
This sequence comes from Bacteroidales bacterium, assembly GCA_025455505.1. GTDB lineage: Bacteria > Bacteroidota > Bacteroidia > Bacteroidales > VadinHA17 > LD21. Next base: position 1,304 of record JALOMK010000165.1, on the reverse strand, counting down.
ACCATAGTCCTGCGGGATAAGGTAGGGCTCGTACATTCCGGCAACTGTACTTGTATAAATTCCGGTCTTATATCCCGTTTTTCTGTCGGGATAGTTTTCCTGCGGGCCCCTGCCATACCATTTTACATTTGAACAGGACGAGGGGAGAGTCAGCTGGACTCCCGTCCTTGGAAGCCATGAAGGCATATCGCCGTTCGGGATTACCGAATGATCAATTACAATTTCGCCTGCGGGGTCGATTGTGTAAATGTAATTGTCGAAGAAGGCGCCCCTGCCGGTTCCAAGCAGAATTATGTTCCTTATTTCTACAACCGCATTCCCGCTCTCATTTTTACTCATCCTGAACAGTTCGTTAACCCTTGTCAGTCTGTCAAGGCCGGCTGAATACCATTCAGTTGCAGGCATGCGCCCATAACCGTCTGTCCTGTGCCTGCTGTTCGAGGACCAGAAGCCCCATTCATCCGTTTCATTTGCCAGAGGGGCTCGCCAGACATTAAGGGCCGGTCCGCTCCTGAGCAATTCCCTGCCGGAGAAAAGCATCGAAGCAAGCCTGCCTGACTTTTTGTCGAAAGTGTAAGTAAAATCTTTCCCGCTGACTTTTCCGGCATTAATGTCAAAGTCTAACCCCGGGCTCATCTTCTCAGGCGGAACAGGCTCCACGGGCCAGTACCATGGCAGGTCCATTTCCTCCCAGGCTATCTCGAACCCTTTACCGGCCCATAAAGTCTTCTCCTTCAGCCTGAAGCTTATAAAAAGCCTGTATTCAGCACCTTCCTTAATATCGGGCTTCTTCAGGGGAATAACAAGCTTCCCTGACTTAAGCGGAGGGATGTCAGCACTAACAATGCCTTTGCCGAGAAGTTCCCCGTCGCAGTAAAATGACCATTCCGTGTCATATTCTTTAAGGTTTGTGAAGAGGTGCCTGTTAATGATTTCAAGCTCTCCCCGTTCTGCCGATAACAGACGGACAGACACCGGTTGACCTGATTTTTTGATCTGCCACATCTCGGGTTGCGGTCGCCTGTCGGGCCAAATCGATCCGTAGGTCCTTGCCCCTATTCCATAGCTGAAAAAATCGCCTCCCTCTTCAATCCTTTCGAAATCGAGCCATAGCACTGCCTTTGATTTAATGGCAGTTCCAGGTGCCGCCAGGACTTTATAGCCTATTGCATCGCTGAAGATACCTACCTGGTCAATCAGTGCATCGCAGAGGTAAACAGAGGTTTCCTGACCGTGAATCTCGGCGTTGCGGCCTATGTTTACCGGGAAGGGAGTGTTTCGTATCTTTCCTGTGACAGGCACCG
>JALOMK010000164.1 GCA_025455505.1 Bacteroidales bacterium | reverse complement strand
ATTCCTCATAACGCTTTTGCCTGAGAAAAAGCTCTCCAAGTTCCAGGTGGGCTTCAAAGAACCTCTCATCTTCCTTTAGTGCCGCAATGAAATATTCCTCAGCCCGTGAAAGCTGCAGGTTTTCAACAGCCTCTTTTCCATCATTATAAAAGTTGACGGCTGTGGAGGAAGAAGTAAGGAATTTCTGAGCAGACACCTCTCTGCCGCTCCATAAAATAAAAAGGCTTGAGAATAATATAACATAGTATCTGAAAACCATCAGCGAATCAGGGTATATGCATAAATTTGTGAGCCTGCAGGGATATCCTCCAGGCAGAATTTTTCTTAATATAGTCAACTATTGTATCAATGATCCTGTTGTAGCTGCTCCATTCGGGCTGCAGGAAAAGCAGGCAGTCCTTGTTAACCTGCCTCCGGTACTCCTCAGCCCACTCAAAATCGCTTAAATCCTGTACAATTACTTTCAGTTCGTTGGCTTTCATACATATCTCAGGTTGCGGCGGCATATTCTTTTTTGGCGAAAGGCATATCCAGTCCCATTCACCGCTCAATGGATAGGCTCCGGACGTTTCCAGAAAGATATGAATATTTTTTTGTTTCAAAACTGAGCACAGATAATCAAGATTCCACATAAGGGGCTCACCTCCTGTTACTACAACAGAATCTGTGCCAGAAAATACTGCATTGCTGACAATTGTGTCAGTATCTGTAAGAGGATGAAAGGCAGGGTTCCAGGAAAACCTTGAGTCACACCAGCTGCAGCCGACATCGCAGCCTCCTATGCGGATGAAGTATGCTGCTTTTCCTGTATGGAATCCTTCGCCCTGGAGAGAATAGAATTCCTCGACCAGAGGCAGTTTCCTGCCATTGTTATCTGCATCAGTTGTGAATCTGTTTTTCATTGCGGACAATCTTCCTTTTACTTTCCAAACAGGAGGGCATAATCACGTGAACGTGCTTTTAATACCCAGTCTTCGGGAATCACTTTCCAGTTGGCTCCCGGCCTGGGATCTATTATTTTGCTCTGTTCAATAGACTTCATGATATAATAACGAAGGTCCCTGTCGGTTGATTTCAGCAGCCTTTTCCTGAGATCAGGGCCGCTTATACCGGCTCCTTCAGTAAAATGCCCCCCTCCGCCGTTTCCCCTGTATGAGTTAACTGCTACCTTGTAACTCATTTTCGGATCAAAGGCTCTCCCATCGGTAAAACCTGAAATTTTTACCCTGGCCCCTTCCGGCTTGCTGACATCTACTGTATACTCAATGCCGGAAGCCGAATCGAAATTATAGGGCTGGTTCCTGAGCCAGGCTTTCCCGTCAGTCAGCATGACTGCGCCATCCTTTTCCCTGAACCTCAATAAATTATCGTCTGCACTCTTCATGGTATTGAACCAGCCGGCATAAGAGAATTCCAGATAACTTCTTATCTCCTCTCCGCTCAGGAGCATTGTGTAAAGCATGTTCTCGAACCTGTATAACTTAAACATATCGCCTACTGTTACATCACCCTCATCAATCTTTACATCGAATGAAAGGGGTGCCGCAAAGGACACGTCTGCCCCTGTAATATCAATCTGTATCGAATGGATCAGGTCAACAAATGCGGAGGGGCCAAAATATGAATCACGCGATGTTACCGTGGCAACCGATTTGCCGATCTTCCTGTCAACATATGCCTTTATTACTTCATCATCGGACCTGAACTTTTCAATATACTCTTCATCTGGAGCAAGTCCTGCCACTGTAACAACTTCTCCGCTGATTCTCATGATTTTTTTTCCCTTTGTCTTTCCAGATGCTATTCGCACATCGGCACGAGCGATGCTTTGGGCTCTGCTTCCGCCGTTAAGTATCAGTACACTGTCGTCGGCGGAGTTAACGAAAAACTCATTTGCTGTCCTGTGGTCATGCCCGTTGAAAATTATGTCAAATCCGGGAACATTATATGCCACGGATACAGAGCCGTTTTCATCGTTAATTCCCTCTTCAGATATATTTCTCGACCTGTCCCAGCCCGAATGGAAGAGGCCTATAATGAGATCTGGCTTTTCACGCTGGATTACTGGCATCCACTTTCTGGCGGTTTCTGTCATATCCATGAAGCTTATCCCACTGTAGAGTTCGTCTGGCAACCAGGTTGGAACGGCAGGGGTTATCAGGCCAAGCACTGCAATCCTGACTCCTTTCCTGGTGATGATAGCATAAGGCTTAAAGTATGGTTCCCCTGATGATGTGTGAACAGCATTTGCAGCCAGGAGGGGAAACTTGTATTCCGAAACGAGCCTGTCATATACTGAATGTCCTGCTTCAATATCATGATTGCCTACGCTTGCGGCATCATAGTTCATATAGTTAAATGCCCTTGAAATCATATGCGGAGTAAGGGTGTCAATGAAGTTGTAGTAGTACACGGAGGGCTGACCCTGGATATTGTCGCCATTGTCGAGTAAAACAACGTTTTCATGTTCTGCCCGGACTTTCCTTACATAACCATGGACTGCAGCAAGAGAGGCGTCAACGCTCCTTTTTTCAGTATAATCATAGGGCCAGAGCATTCCATGCAGGTCAGTCGTTTCAAGTATTGTAATATCTGTGTATTTCTGTCCTGAACAGGAAAGTATGAACAGACATACTGCTGCAAAAAGAATGTAAAACGCTTTCTTCATAATATTACTTCGGTTTAAGTTATTCCCGCACAAGATCATATCCATCTATTTTCCCTTTTTCGAGCTGCGAAATTCCATACTTCATCCAGTAAGGCATAGGGCTGCCCTTGAGGTAATGGTCAAAGAACTGCATCTTGCGAATTGAAATATCCTTCCTGTTTGCCCTTCTGACAAGATTGTGGGCCTCATCATTATATGAGAGCATCCATGCCTGCTTTTCGAGCCTTCGCAGGGCATTGATGAACTCTATACCCTGGTACCATGGCACGGCACCATCTGCATCGTTATGCATAAGAAGCAAAGGAGTGTTTATTTTGGGGACAAAAAACAGGGGTGAATTCTCGATATAGTTGATCGGTTTTTCCCAGAGAGTGCCTCCAATCCTGCTCTGTGTATGTTCATACTGGAACATGCGGCTCATTCCCGACTCCCATCTTATTCCTCCATATGCACTTGTCATATTGCTCACCGGGGCGCCGGCATAAGCGCATGCAAACATATCTGTTCTTGTAACGAGATATGCAATCTGGTAACCGCCCCAGCTCTGGCCGTCAAGGGCCAGCCTGTTTCTGTCAATGAAAGGATAACTGTCTGCAAGTGCGGCAGTTCCGCTTATTACAGCATTATAACAACTTTCCCCAGGGTATCCCGTAGTGTATGCAATATCCGGAACAAAAAGAAGATATCCGTTACTGACGGCAAAGGTCTTATTCACTATTGAAGCGCTTGGAACCGGAGCCACATAATTATACAGCTCATCGGAGCTGCGCTCATAGAAATACACAATCATCGGGTATTTCTTCGAAGGATCGAAATCTTCAGGCTTGAAGAGAAGGCCCTGGAGATTTTTGTTGTCGAATGATTTCCACTCCACAAGTTCAGTTGTCACCCAGTTGTATTTTGACTGTTGCGGGTTTGTCCGTGATATTCTTACAGGGTTTTCAAGGTTCATTCCACTCAGGTACAGTTCAGGATATTCACTGTATGAGCCCCGGTTGAATATCAGCCTGTCAGCTTTCTCTGCCTTGATCATACCCCTGGGAAAAGAGTTTTTACCCATATACAGCCTCGTAGGACTCTGCTGTTTTATCTGGTTCATTGTAAAAAATCCCGCTTCCTTTGAAGAATAGCTGAATGCAGACAGATATGCTGTTTGCCTGCGATTTACAAATTCCTCGTCATCATCGAGTTTCACATACCTGAACCTTATATTTCCGGCACGCCCGCTTCCATTAGTAAGGTTAAGCGGCTTTTCTTTTCCTTCAAGATCGGCAAGCCAGATATCGTACCTGTCGTAAATCAGTACGTGTCTTTCATCATCGAGCCAGCCTGCAATTCCATGCGGGTCAGGATCATCGGGAAGGTCATTGAGCTCGTCGCAGAGGGGGACCTCAATCGCCGAAGTGACATTCACTGATTCTCCGGTGCTTATAGAAACGGCCATCCAGTCAAGTTCTTTGTTGTCCCAATAAACAAAGTAGCGGCACGATGGCGACAACAGTGCACGTCCGCTGCATTTTTCTTTAAGGAGCTTTTTAGTCCCGTTCTGTACATCAACAAGGTAATAGTCCGAAGGTGATCCTCCATCCCATGAGGATGCTTTCAAGTATTTCAGGCTGGAACTTCCGAGTGCATACCTGTTATTGCCTTTCTGATAGGTCCTGATATCGGGCATAAGGGTATCGGCCAGCTGGAATGCTTTTCTGCTGTCGGTATGGTAAACAGCCATCCAGGTTCTTTTCTTCTCCTGCTCAAGCTGTTTTTTTTGCATTGGTTGAAGAACGTCATCATCCCATGACCAGATGTCGAGCCTGTATCTTTCATCTTCAAGAAGAGTGTCAACCGGCTCATTTACAGGCTTCCTTGCTGTGCCAAAGTAAATCCTCATCTCATCGTCTGAAAAACTTATATTCCCATTTTCACTGGGCATCAGGCCCTTAAGGTCCGGATTCAACCCGGTGCCTGATATTTTAACGGCTTTTTCAGAATTAACTGACAGGTAAAGGTCATAGACTTTGACTTTGGAAGTGTCGGCAGAGAAAAGAAATGAAATATTCCGGCCAGTTTTACCTGTGGACAGTTTTTTAACGCTCCCCATCCCCTCGAAAACAATGTCAGTATGTTCATTTCCCGTTTTAAAGACAGAAACGGCTAGTTTTTCAATCTTTGCGGTATCAGGGAATGATTGCAGAAATGAGATTGACCCGCCGTCTTTTGCAACAGCATATTCTGTAACATCCGGGAATGTATATTCCTTTCCTGTTACCGGATTGAAAATTACAAAGTTGCTGCCTTTCGATTCAGGCATCTTTTTATTCTTTTTCGCAGCAGATGAACTGTCTGCAGGCTGCTTTGAATCTTTCTTTTCTTCTGTTTTCTTCTCAAGAAGATAAGCCATCCACTCGGAGTTTTTCTCAGGAAGCTCATACGATTTAACCCTGGATATGCTTTTTTTCAGACCGCCCGGCAGCATATACACTTCCATGCCGTTCTTAGGCATTTTATCGTCCTTCAGCTTTTTCTTTTTTGCCTGGCGTGTTGTTTCATATAAAGGCAGCACCTGATATACTATGTATTTCTGCCCCGGCGATACCAAAGGCCTGCTCCCCCGTGTCACTGAGTCGAGAACTCCCCTGCCGGCATCGTAAATGTACAGCCAGCCGTCTCCCTGCTGGGGAATAATAGTAAAAATTACCCATTTGCCATCATCGGTTATCAATTGTGTTCCAATGCTTTTCCATCCATCATAGACACTATTATCGAGTGGAGGTTTTTGTCCGGCAACAGTATTTACAAACAGAATCAGCAGCAGGATTGAAATCAGTCGCGTCATAAATAGGATTTTAAGACCCTAAACTTATGAAAGTTTAGGAACATTTAATTATTAATAATGATGTTATTGATCATTTAGATGCCTAAACGTTATATTTGGATAAAATCAGGTTTATGACCAGGACGGGACT
>JALOMK010000163.1 GCA_025455505.1 Bacteroidales bacterium | reverse complement strand
CTGAAACATTCAATAAAGATCGGCAAGAGGGATTACGAAGTGAAGCTCAAGTCAGATGAAAAGCTGGGTACGTATATTCTCTGGAAGAACAGGAAGTACCCGGTTGAAATCATTCGATCGCGTCAGAACAAATATGAGATACTGTTTAATGACATCAGCTATTCATTTACAGTCGAAACTCCCTTCTCGCTCCAGCGCATGAAGGTGCTTAACGCCAGGAAAGGCAAGGCCGAACAGGAATTTGTGAAGGCTCCCATGCCCGGAAAGATAATTGATGTGCTCGTACGGGAAGGATCCACTGTTCTGAGAGGAGAACCTGTCGTAATCCTGGAGGCAATGAAAATGCAGAATGAAATACTTGCCCCGGCAAGCGGGACGGTTGTAAAAGTCCCGGCTAAATCCAATACAAATGTAATGAAGGACGACTTGCTGGTTGAAATAAAACTTTGATACTGCAATGCCATCCGTTAGGCCAAACATGCATTCCGTAAAATTATTCTGACTATTTCACCCGGTTTGAAGTAAATTTGCTTTACCAGTCTGATCGATGCCGGGTATTAGTAGTATTTGAAACTTCAAATTGCAGAACATGGGAAATGCAAGTCTTCTCCGGGTTGTATTCATTATTTCATTTGTACTTCCTGGACTTATCACTGCTGCTGCAGGGTTTAAACAGGAAATAGGATTCAGGAAAACTATTGCAACAGTTGCCGACACCTCAAGACTCAATTATTATCTGAAGCAGGCCTTGTTATCAGCCCGCAAACAAAAAGCAGGCGAGGAACTCAAAAATTACATTGATTCCGCAGAAACAGTTTGCGTTGATTCAAATATTGATTTCCCCCCGCTGCTTAACATTGCGAGAGCAGAATACTTCCTTCAGACAAATGATTTCAGAAGCGCTTCGCTCGAGTCAACAATCGCGCTCAAAAAAGCAACATCACTCGGGGAAGACAGGACAGAGGCACTTATACTTAACTTCCTGGGGCGCTATAACCTTCGAACAGGCTTCTATGCAGAGAGCATTGACAATTTCAATAAGAGTACTGATATTGCGGAACGTAAAAAGATTAGCGGGATCATTCCGTTCAACTATTACAACCTCAAGGATGTATATAACAGCCAGAACCTCAATGACCTTAACAAGTACAGAAATGCTTTGGATATGCTGATAAGGTCCGGAGAGAGGGAAAAAGACACCTCCCTCCTCCTGCCCGGATACTGGTGGCTTGGTACTTCATACACTGACAAGGAACCTGATTTCACGCTTGCCGATTCTCTACTTCGAAAATGCCTTGAACTTTCGATTGCAAGGGAAGACACTACATATTCGGGACTGGCCCTGTCAAACCTTGGCTGGAACTACTACAGGCAGAAGAAATATGACTTCGCAATAAAGTATTACAACAGGTCGCTTTCATACACTCTCCCGGCAGGGAGGCACGGGAATTCATCAAATAGTTATGGTAATCTTGGCACAATTTACCGCGACATGGGTGATACAGAAAAGTCGCTCAGCAATTACAAAAAAGCAATCGATCATGCAAAGATTGCAGATGAGACTTACTCCCTTGCATGGATTCATGAGGATATGAGTGATTTATATCTGAAAATAGGAGACACTGCAAAAGCATTCAACGCATTCAGGATTTTTAAGAAATACAGCGACGAGCAGCTCAGAAAAACTACAAGCCAGGGTCTGACAGATGCAAGAATACGGTATGAAGCAGATACCCATAAAAAAGAGCTTGAACTCCTCTCGCTCAGATTACGGAATCACAAGTTGCTAATCTATGGTTCCTCCGGACTGCTGGTACTCAGTCTTGCAATTGGCATCCTGCTTCTAAGCAGATCAAAAATAAACGCGGAGAAAAGGATAAGCGAAATGAACAGGAAGATTTCCGAAGTAACCCAGGCAAACCTGCGTCAACAAATGAATCCGCATTTTATTTTTAATACCTTAAACTCCATCCAATATTACATGTACCAGCATGATAAACTGGCAACAAATAACTATCTTACAAAGTTTTCCAGCCTGATGAGGAAGGTGCTGGAGAACTCACGCCACACCTCTGTACCGCTGAGGGATGAGCTGGATGCTCTTAACCTGTATCTCGAACTTGAAACAATCAGGTTTAAAAACAAGTTTGATTACAGGATTACAGTAGATGATGAAATTGACACACTCCTGTATAAAGTTCCGACTATGCTGATACAGCCGTATGTAGAAAACTCTATCTGCCATGGCCTTATGCCTTCCGAAAGCAAGGGAACGGTTAAAATCGACCTGAAGCTTGAGAAAGAACATATAAGGTGTACAATCGAGGATAATGGGATTGGCCGGGAAGCAGCACAGTTTCGTAAATCAAAGAACGGGGAAAATCATAATTCCCTCGGCACGCAGATTGTCGCATCAAGGCTTGAGCTTGTGAATGCACTTTACGGGACCAGCCTGATGACTACCTATACAGACCTGAAGAACGATAACGGAGAGCCATGCGGCACAAGGGTTGAGATACTTATTCCGATACTGTCATGAAGCATAAACTGATCACAGCAGTAATTGATGATGAGTCTGATGCAGTTGAATTCATAAGCTCCATAATAGGAGAATACTGCCCCGGACTTGATGTCAGGGGAAAGGCCTACAATGTGAAAGAAGGCGTACAGCTGATAAGGGATTTAAAACCAGAGCTTGTATTCCTGGATGTAGAAATGCCAAACGGAACAGGCTTCGATCTTCTTACCCATTTCCCGGAAAAGGATTTTGATGTCATTTTCATAACAGCCTTCAATCACTATGCCATAAAGGCTATCAAATACAGTGCTGTTGACTATATACTGAAACCAATAAATATCAATGAGTTTATTGAATCTGTAAATAAGGTAATTCACAAAAGGCAAACCGCTCCGGCAGGTCCTTCAGGAGACTTTGAGGCCCTGCTTGAGAATCTCCGGACCGCGAGACCAACAAGGCTGGTAATACCGACTTCCGACGGAAGGGAATATCTTAATCCGAAAGACATAATCAGAATTGAAGCTGACCGCAGTTATTGCTGGTTTTACCTGAATGATAAACGAAAAATCCTCGTGTCGAGGCATCTCAAGGAGTTCCAGGATCTTCTGAATGACAGGAATTATTTCAGGCCCCATAATTCGCACCTTATAAATCTCGATTTTGTGAAGAAATATATCCGGCACGATGGAGGATATATTGAAATGACCGACGGGGCACAGGTTCCGATTGCCAGGAACAGGCGTGATATATTCCTGGCCCACATGTCAAGGTACACAGGCTGATCATGCTATGGCAGCATTTTCTTAAATCTGATCCCCGTTATCAAAAGTATGGCAGCTGAAATTCCTGAGGCAATCATCCCGTAAATCAGGGCCTGTGCAGGAATCTCTGTAAGCCAGGACCAGCAGATCCAGTAAAAGGGAGAAAAGAACGACAGAAGGTTCCATGGTGAATTCAATACCAGTCCAAGCGGGGCAGCAAGTATAAAAACGGAATAGGCTTTTGCAGATACGAGAGCTTTAAGGTAGGTCCGTGAAAAAGAAAGCATAAAAAGACAGATTACAACCGACTGCAGGGCAAAAAGAAAAGCCGCAAGCAGTAGCCTTATTATTCCCTCGGACGGAACAGGATCAGCAAGCAATCCTGCAATCACAACTGAAATTATGGATGACAGAAAGGAATAGAGCAGGCTACCTGACAATCTCGATAAAAAAGCCCTTCCGGTTTGTGCAATGTAGCCTCTCCTCAAGGCGTCAAAAGCGAAAAATATTCCCGGAATCACAGAAATGACTGATATTGAGATCAAAGCTGCAAGAGAATAGTAACCTGACAGGTCCTTTCCTGTCAGAGTTCCAATCATTTCCGCGAGAGGATGAAAGCCAACCCTGAGAACAAGGATCAGGGCCGGGGGAGAAAGGACAAGAAGCAGCATGATCCTTGATCCGCCTCCCTTTCCGATGTCATTGTCAAGAATGCCGGAAAATATTTTTTTCAGGGACATATGCCTATTTCAGCGGAACATTTTTTAGCGTTTCTACAAGAAAATCCCAGAATTTAACTACTGAGTCTATGTGCACCTTTTCATCCGGAGAATGGGGGTACCTGATTGTAGGTCCGAAAGAAATCATGTCCAGACCGGGGTACACCCCGCCAAGAAGTCCGCATTCAAGTCCGGCATGTATAGCCTTGATCTCAGGAATTTTGCCATACATTTTTTCATAAACGGCCCCCATTGTCTGCAGTATCGGAGACTTCATATCCGGTTCCCAGCCTGGGTAGCTTCCTGTCAGAGTAACCTCTGCCCCTGCAAGATGAAAAACAGCTGCTATCTTCCATGCTGTTGCCTCCTTTGAGCTGTCGACAGAACTGCGCGTAAGGTTATGCGCCACAAACCTGCCACCGGCGCACCTCACAATTGCAAGGTTATTTGATGTCTCAACAAGCCCTTTCATTGCCTGGCTCATCCTCTGCACCCCATTCGGGCAGGCAAATACAGCCCTTATTATCCTGTACTGGTCATCTGCGGCCATTACCTTTCCGGGAAGGCTTACTCTTTCTGACCTGAATGAAAGGTCCGGCTCGGTTTCAGCAAACTCAGCCCTGTACATCTTTTCGTATCCCTTCACGAATTCCTCAAATGCAGCTGCTTTCGAAGCATCAACAACAAGTAACGAGTTAGCCTCCCTGGGAATAGCATTTCTAAGGTCGCCACCTGCATACTCCGATATCCTTATTCCAAAATCCGACTCTGCCTGCATGTGGAACCTGAACATAAGCTTATTCGAATTTGCCCTGCCGAGAGCTATATCAACACCGGAATGGCCTCCCTTCAGTCCCTTAAGTACAATTTTATATGCTGTCATTCCCTGGGGAGTGGCTTCCTCGGTGTAAGATTTACTGACATTCACGTCGATGCCACCTGCGCAACCTACATAGAGCTCGCCCTCGTCTTCTGAATCGAGGTTCAGAAGAATGTCGCCTGAAAGAAGTCCTTTCTTGTCCTCTCCGAGCACTTCCTCCACGCGATATTCCGGCGGTTCCGCAGCGGTGGCCGCGGCGGTCGCCGGCGCCGGCTTGGGCGCCGCACGGCCAATGGCCGCTGCAGTCCCTGCCGCCGCGGGCTGCGGCGCGTCCCCGGCTGGGGACTCGCCCATACGGCCGAACGACTGGGCCGCATCCCAGCGGGCGTCGCTGTAGACCACGGTCTGCCAGAGCGGCAAGGGTTTCAGGCTGGTCAGCCAGCTGTTGTCGGTGGCGATCGTCCGCTTGCCGCCGAATTGTTCCGTCACCGTGAGTTCGACCGCCAGCGCCGCGGTGTCGCCCTCGGTGTTGGTGACCTTGACGGCGATCAGGTTGCGGCCGCTGCGGACCGCGCGTGAGACGTCGTAATGGTCCATCGCCTCGGCAGAGTCCCCCTCGCCGACGCGTCGGCCGTTCAGGTAGACCTCGTACCGGTCGTCGGCCGCGATCGCCAGATCCGCGCGCTGCGGGCTGGCGACGAGGAACTCCTTGCGGAAATGGCACTCCGTCTCGGGAACCGCCTCCTGTTCGTGCTCCGGCGACCAGATCCAGTCGGCGGATTGCGCGGGGAGCGGCGAAGAGAGCAGTCCCCCGAGGAGCAACCAACCCGCGAGGGG
>JALOMK010000162.1 GCA_025455505.1 Bacteroidales bacterium | reverse complement strand
ATGGCAGGAAGATCTCAAAACGGCTTCCCCTGCCAGGTTCACTTGTTACTAATACTGTTCCCCGGTGTGCCTCGATGATGGCCTTCACATAGTTCAGGCCGAGGCCAAATCCCTTAACATCATGTACATTACCGGAGCTCTGCCTGTAAAACCGCTCAAAGATCCTGCCCTGTACTGTTTTGCTCATTCCTATACCCTTGTCCTCAACTGCAAAATAAAAACCCCTGCTGTCGCTCCACGATGCAACAGAAATCTCAGGGCGCTCGGGCGAATACTTAAGGGCATTGTCGAGAAGATTGCTGACAAGATTTACAAGGTGTTCCGAATCACCGTAAATTACAGGATTTTCAGCAACGAGGCTGAGCTTAATGTTCCCTCCCTTCTGCCTCACCTGTATATCAATGGTTTCAGCTGCGTGTTCAATTACATCGTGCATTGAGACGTCCTCAAAGCGGAAATCAATTTCATTCCTGTCTAGTGAAGCGATCTGCAGAATTGTTTCCACCTTTTTATTCATCCTGCTGTTCTCCTTTTTGATCATTCCCACAAAATGCCGTATGCTTTTCTCATCACTAATGACCCGGGGATTCGTTATGGTATCGGCAGCAAGCGATATAGTGGCTATCGGAGTCTTGAATTCGTGAGTCATGTTATTAATGAAATCCGATTTCATTTCGGATATCTTTTTCTGCCTGATTATGAAAAATAGACTCAGCGCGAATGTAGCAAGGATGAAAAGCGAGAAAAGCATGGAGCCGCCGAGGATCCAAACCATTTCACCAAGGACATAATTAGTCCTCTCCGGGAAGATAACCGAAACAATAAGATCCTGTTTAACTATGTTATCGGGAAACAGCCTCACAAGGTAATTGCTGCGCAGGAAATCCTCCTACTTCCTTTTTGATTCCGGAACAAGCCTTACATCGCCGTTCCTGATCACAGCAAACTCAAAGGGAGTATTGATGCCCGAATTAAGGAACGACTGACGGAGAGCCGAATGAACCTCCTTGTCTTCAATTTCCATTGTCTTTTCCCACTGGTAGATCTCGGATATCATCTGGTCGCTCAGGTTCCGGAACTCGCTCGAACGCCGCCTGACCCATTCCATGAATTCATTCTGACCCACATAAACAGAAGGCTGCGAACCTGCCTCTCTTTCTGAACTGTTGATTATGTTCATGTGCCCGTCTCCATCCGGATCGCCCACCAGGTAACTTACTGAATCTGAAACGACACTGGTGTCACCGCTGAGGACGACCGACTTCCTGACTCTCGTCACTGTTCCCGTATCGAGATTCCCTGAAAACGTCTGGTTGGAGATATCTACTCTTATGCTTCCGTTCCCGTTGCTCGAAAAACTGCCAACGCTCAAAAACCCTGTAACACCGGGGTTGCCTGCCACAGGATCGAGCCTGTCGGCAAGTATGAAATCATTGAAGAAGTTCATTTTCCGGGATGACTCAATTGCTCCTGCCGCTCTCTGCATGCTACCGAATACAGCCCTGTTAAAGGCATCATTTGATATTCGCACGGCATCGCTGATCCAGCTTATCTGAACCCATAAAATGCCAATCACTGAAAGCAGCATCATCGAGATTAGGATAGTAAACTTCTTCCTGTTCATGCAGCAAAATTAAACTTAAAAGCTGTTACAATGAATGTATTTAACTTTTCCTTAACTCTTATTAACCGATCATTAACCCTGAACCCTGCTGAAAAACATAATTTTGAATCACAATCAAAATAAAACAGCCATGAAAAGAACATTCGCAACGTCAATAATTCTGGCAATTGCCTTAATTATTACATCAGGCCTGGCTAGCGGGCAGGAAAAAAAGACCGAGAAGAAGGTAAAGGTCATTGTGTCAGACAGCGGTGGAGAAAAAGTACTTATAGATACTGTTTTCATCGGGAAAGACCTCAAGGATTCAATTGTAATGAAAGACGCCAATGTTGTAATTATCGGAGACGACGCTGCTGCAGTGCCCGGAGCAAAAGGTAAAATTTATGTTTATACCTCGACAGGTAAGGATCTGAATCATTCAAGCGACGAAAGCGGAACAATTTCCTGGGTTTCAGCCGAAGGTGACGGACAGGTTAAAAAAATAATCATAGCCGGAGATGAAGTCATCAGCACCGGTGACAATATGAACAAAACAGTGTACATCAGACATGCCGGCAAGGATGAAAACTCAGAGAAAGCAAGCTATGTCATCACACGTGACGGTCTCAAAATATCAGTTGAGGGCAACGATTATGAGAAGGTGAAGCAGCTTGTAAAGGAAATTGAAGCAAAGCTGGATGCGATGAAGCAACCCGCGGCAACCGAAAAAAATTCAGGCAGCAAGAAAGCCAAATAAGGCTGCCTTGCCAGGCTCTCTAAACTGAGTTCACAAAATGTGACCAGATATCGCCCTCAGGCAGATGAGCTGTAATTGAAATCATCTCCTTTCGCACCGGGTGAATGAACTCGAGTTTTCTTGCAAGGAGGCTTATACTTCCGTCTTCATTTGACCGGGGGTAACCGTACTTCAGGTCACCTTTTATAGGGCAGCCTATATATGCGAGCTGCGCCCTGATCTGGTGATGACGGCCGGAATGGAGCTCAACTTCAAGGAGGTAAAATTTTTCAGACCTGCCCTTAAGCCTGTATGTGAGACTGGCTTCGCGGGCATCCTTAACCGGTGAATCAAAAACATAACTTTTATTCTGAACCTCGTTCTTCTTCAGGTAGTGCGTTATTGTGGCTTCCTCCAGGGGTGGTCTTTCCTTTACTATAGCCAGGTAAGTCTTCCTTACCTCTCTTGTCCTGAACATGGCATTCAGCCGTTCAAGCGCCTTTGAGGTCCTTGCGTACAACAGCACACCACTGACAGGCCTGTCGAGACGGTGGATCACGCCAAGAAAAGCTTCCCCCGGCTTATTGTACTTGGCGGCAAGGTATTTCTTTACAACAGTATCAAGCGATTCATCCCCGCTTTTGTCTCCCTGTGCCAGGTCGGATGATCTTTTGTATACAGCAATTAAATGATTGTCCTCATAAAGGATTTCAGTCATGGTTCAAAAATCTAATATTGTTCCCTGTCATTCGGAAAATCCTGAGACCTGACGTCGGAAATATATGCCTGTACCGCACCCTTGATCTCTGAGTGAAGATTATGGTAACGCCTGAGGAACCTCGGGGAGAATTCCTGGGTTATCCCAAGCATGTCGTGAAGCACCAGTACCTGTCCATCCGTCTTTCCTCCTGCCCCTATTCCTATTACAGGTATCCTGACAGATGATGTAACCTCGCCGGCGAGAAGGGCCGGGATCTTTTCAAGGACAAGGGCAAAACAACCAGCATCTTCAAGCAGTTTCGCATCTTCCATAAGCTTCCTTGCTTCCTCTTCCTCCTTTGCCCTCACAACATAGGTCCCGAACTTATGAATAGCCTGGGGTGTTAACCCGAGATGACCCATGACCGGTATTCCCGCCGAAAGAATCCTTTCAACGGACTCCACGACCTGTGAACCTCCCTCGAGCTTCACTGCATGCGCACCTGTTTCCTTCATTATCCTTATTGAAGATGAAAGGGCTTCCTTTGAATTTCCCTGGTAGGTTCCGAAGGGGAGATCGACAACAACAAGAGCACGTTTAACAGCCCGTACAACTGATGCCGCATGATAGATCATGTTGTCAAGCGTTATTGGCAGTGTTGTATCGTATCCCGCCATAACGTTTGACGCAGAATCGCCCACAAGGATGACATCGATTTCCGCCTCATCAATTATCCTGGCAAATGAATAGTCATAGGCCGTGAGCATTGCTATCTTCTCACCCCTGATCTTCATTTCACTCAGGACGTGAGTCGTCACCCTCTTTACCTGTTTATGTACTGACATCTGCACTTATGTATTGATTGCGAATGCAAAGTTAACCATTTGAGCGAAAGCCGGCAGGTCAGCTGACACTTTTATTGCTGCGTCATGGCGCGACACGACTGTCGTTTTGTCACAAGCCCGGTCAGGAACAACACTCCTTGTGCCGGTCCGGGTGCCATTATTTCATAAAACAGGCTGATATTCCCCTTGGCATAATGATTGATTGGGAAAATGAAAACAGAAATATTTAAACTTTAAGATAAAATGGGAAAAATTATTGGAATCGATCTTGGAACCACCAATTCATGCGTGGCTGTAATGGAGGGAAATGAACCTGTTGTGATCCCCAACAGCGAAGGTAAAAGGACAACTCCATCAATTGTGGCCTTTGTTGAAAACGGCGAGCGCAAGGTTGGCGATCCTGCGAAAAGGCAGGCAATAACAAACGCAAATAAAACAATATACTCCATAAAGCGGTTTATGGGTGAAACCTATGACAAGGTAACAAAAGAAATAAAGAGGGTCACCTATACTGTAGTCAAAGGCGACAACAACACTCCTCGTGTAAGCATCGACAACAGGCTCTACTCTCCCCAGGAGATTTCTGCCATAGTTCTGCAGAAGATGAAAAAAACAGCTGAGGATTACCTTGGCCAGGAGGTTACAGATGCAGTTATTACAGTGCCGGCATATTTCAGCGATTCACAGCGCCAGGCTACAAAGGAGGCCGGGGAAATTGCAGGTCTTAATGTCAAGAGGATAATCAACGAGCCGACAGCCGCCTCTCTCGCATACGGACTCGACAAGAAGTCAAAGGATATGAAGATTGCTGTTTTCGACCTGGGCGGTGGAACTTTCGATATATCAATTCTTGAACTTGGCGATGGCGTTTTTGAGGTTAAGTCTACAAACGGTGACACGCACCTCGGCGGTGATGATTTCGACCATATGATCATCGACTGGCTTGCCGAGGAGTTTATCAGGGAGGAGGGCCTTGACCTCAGGAAAGACCCGATGGCTCTCCAGAGACTGAAGGAGGCAGCTGAAAAGGCAAAGATCGAACTTTCAAGCTCAACGACAACTGAGATCAACCTTCCGTATATAATGCCCGTAAACGGAATTCCTAAACACCTTGTCAAGACACTGACAAGGGCCAATTTTGAAAAGATCTGCGACAAGCTTATACAGGCCTGCATAGAACCCTGCAAGCTTGCACTTAGAGATTCAGGACTGAATGTTTCTGAAATAGATGAAGTGATTCTTGTCGGCGGATCCACAAGGATTCCTGCAATCCAGCAACTCGTGGAGAAATTCTTCGGAAGAGTTCCTTCAAAGGGAGTAAATCCCGACGAGGTAGTTGCCGTTGGGGCAGCCATACAGGGTGGTGTTCTTACCGGTGAAGTAAAGGATGTACTTCTCCTCGACGTAACGCCCCTCTCGCTCGGAATCGAGACTATGGGCGGAGTGATGACAAAGCTCATCGAGTCGAATACGACGATACCGACAAAGAAAACCGAAGTATTCACTACAGCTGCTGACAGCCAGCCTTCGGTTGAAATTCATGTACTGCAGGGAGAAAGGCCGATGGCGGCAGGAAACAAGACAATAGGACGCTTCCATCTCGATGGCATTCCGCCTGCCCCCCGTGGTGTTCCCCAGATAGAGGTTACCTTTGACATCGATGCAAACGGAATACTGCATGTTTCTGCAAAAGACAGGGGTACAGGCAAAGAGCAGAGAATCAGGATCGAAGCATCATCCGGTCTCAGTGATGAAGAAATAAGAAGGATGAGGGACGAAGCTAAAGCAAATGCTGATGCCGACAGCAAGGCCCG